>PLEA01000175.1 GCA_003136335.1 Acidobacteriaceae bacterium
GGGACCCTAGCCGACTATCTCAACTGGTTGGTCGCGATGGGGCTGGTTACGGGAGAACAGCGAGAAGACTGCTTGAAGCATTTTGTGGGAGGCGGACCTTCCACGTGTCTGCTTCGAACCGAGTTTAATGATGACGCGTGCCGCTCACTGTTCTTCCAGTCTCCCGGCCAGCTTTGGGACCAAGACCACTACCTTGAGATTGGGCGGCAAGCGATGCGCACGTTGATTGATCGCAACGATGGAGACACAAACCGGTTCCGCTATGCTTTGCTCGACCAGCACTGGCCAGATGCAGTCAAGACGGGGCCGAACGACAACCTCGCGTTGCTTGTCGGACTGCACCTGACTGATCCTCAAGAACGCATAATCACGCAGTCTCTCCGGAGTGACGTCTACACTATAATATGGTGGGCCAATGCCATGCGGACCGCAGGAACGGCAATTCTCCAGATGCAACAGTTTCTTACCGGCGCGGAATCGGCCACGATAGCCAATGGCCAGGAGTTCGCAAGCCGGCGCGCTGAGTTGCAGAAAACAATGGCGGGAGTAATACACAGCAGCCAAACGCAATTCGACGAGCCTTGGGGCTTGGTCTCGATGCTTTGGGCCTCCGCATCGAAGAACGCATCCGCCAAGGTAGTCGCCAAGGGATTGCTGCTAGTGAAGCCTTGAGAGTTCTTTTGTGCTGACGTACAGGCGATGCCATTTGATGTTGGCACCATGTGATCGTGGACCGATAAAGTAAGAGAATCTGTTCGTGCTAACCTGTGATTGAAACCGTTGACGCCATGCTCGCCGGAGAGTTGTTTTGGCTCATTTGGACCCTCTGCTGAACGATCTTGTCATTGCTAACCGTATCCTCGCTCATGAGGAGGTGGTCGATGCCTATGGTCATGTCAGCGTTCGTCATCCGGACAGGCCGGATCGCTTTTTTCTCGCTCGTTCGCTGGCTCCGGAGTTGGTCACGCTTGACGACATCGTTGAATTCACGCTCGATGGCCAGCCGGTCGGGCAGGAAAGTCGCGCCCTTTACCTCGAGCGATTCATCCATGGCGGTATATTTGAAGCGCGGCCGAACGTGATGGCAGTGGTGCACGCGCATGCCGAAGACATCCTGCCCTTCGGGATTGTAAGCGCCACGCCCCTGAGGCCGGTGATCCATTCGGGAAGTTTTCTCGGTGCCCATGTTCCCATTTGGGATATTGCGGATAAGTTCGGCGACACCAATCTGCTCGTCACGAATATCGAGCAGGCGCGGGATTTGGCGAAATGTCTCGCTGGGTGGAATGTCGTACTGATGCGCGGCCACGGTTTCGCGGCGGCCGCACGCTCGCTGATCGAGGTGGTGCGGATGGCGGTCTTTCTGCCCCGCAACGCCCGCGCGCTTTTGAAGGCGCACCAATTGGGTGGCCAAATCAAATATCTCTCGCAAGGCGAGATCGACGCGCGTAACCGCGGCTACGGCCCCTATTCGACCGAGACTTGGCGCGCTTGGGAATATTGGGCCAACAAGGCGGGTGTTGGAAATTTAGTGACGCGGCCCGATGGCACGAAGACATGACTGTCTTGGACGGACCCCGATGAAATTTGCAGGCTAGCCGCCCCGGGGACAAGCGCGCTTTCGGTGCGGGGACCAAGGTAGAGAAATTGTCAGGCTTTTGAAATTGTCGCTGAGAACGATGCTCGATCGATCTGCACTAACGAGAGATTAATGAAGCAATTGCGTTCGACGGCTCCCACGATTGACGACAGGCATGTAACGACTTAGCATGCTTGCTGCCTTTGAACTTTGACTAATGTAATCCAGGGGATCTTGGAATGTCAGCAGCGATAGATCGATTGAGGGGTTCGGTTCCTCCGCTCGTGACGCCCTTCAAAAATGGCGATGTCGATTACGAGGCTTACGCACGCCTGGTGGCGATGCAAATCGACAAAGGCAGCCACGGCATCGTTGTGAACGGGACGACCTCAGAACCCGCATTGCTGACAATCGAGGAACGGAACAAGCTTGTGGATGTCGCGGTACGCGTGGCCGCTAAGCGTGTGCCGATCGTGGCGGCGACCGGGTCGCAATCGCTCCCGGAAACGACGCAACTGACAGAACATGCGGCCAAAGCGGGCGCTGACGCGCTTCTGGTTGTCACGCCTTATTACACGCGTCCACCGCAGCGCGGACTCGTTGCGTATTACCTCGAGATTGCGAAAATCAGCGACTTGCCCTGGATGGTCTACCACATTCCAGGGCGGACCGCGGTGAGTGTCACACTGGATACGCTCCAGGAACTGAAAAGCAAATCGCCCGCATTCGTGGGAATGAAGCACGCGGTCAACGATCTTGGTTTCGTTTCTGAGTGCCTGGCGGCCTTCGGCCCGGAATTCAAGATCTTTGTGGGCCTCGAAGAGTTGTCATTCCCAATGATGGCTGTCGGTGCCTGCGGTTTGATGAACGCGGTTGGTAATCTCTGCCCGGGCGTTCTGCGGGAGATGTGTGAAGCGGTCTGGAAAAACGATTTGTCCGCGGCACGATTGCTGCATCAACGGCTGTTTGAGATCAACCAGGCAGTGTTTTTCGATACCAATCCGATTCCGATCAAGTACATGATGAAGCGGCTCGGCATACTCGCTACCAATGAGCACCGGCTTCCGATGGTGCCCGCTACGCCGGAACTCGAAAAGCGTCTCGATAATGTTTTGCGCTGCGCCGGCCTCCTCGAAGTTGACAAAGCAGCATGAAGATCGCAACGTTCGAAGTGAACAGCCGCGTCTCGTACGGGATTGTAAAGGACACGGGAGTCGTCGATGCCGGATCGCGTCTCAGCGGGCAATTTCCTGATCTGCGTTCCGTCATTGCTGCGGGCCAGCTTAATCAGTTGGAAAATCTCTCAACGAAAGTGCCGGTGGATTTCCTGCTTGCCGATATTCGCCTGCTGAAGCCTATTCCTGATCCCGGGAAGATCCTATGCGTCGGGGTCAATTATCCCGACCGAGCTGCCGAGTACAAGGACAACTCGGAATTGCCGAAATATCCGAGCATCTTTGTGCGCTTTCCTGCCTCACTCGTGGCCCACGAAGAACCGATTGTGCGGCCTCCCGAATCGAAAGAATTGGATTACGAGGGTGAAGTTGCGCTGGTGATAGGCCGCCGCGCACGGCGAATTACCGAGGGTGATGCACTTTCATGCGTCGCGGCCTATACGAT
>PLEA01000276.1 GCA_003136335.1 Acidobacteriaceae bacterium
ACCGCTGAAGCCGTGCCCTTCCCAAAATCCTCTTGCGAATCTACTTGCGGAAGTTCGCGCCCATGACGGAATAGTCGTCCTCCGCCAGGCTGCGTACGACTTCCTTTTGAAAGTAGTCGCCACTGGCGGCCGCGGTGGTGCCGTAGCGCTTTTGAAATGTGGAGCGGCTCTTTTCAATGTCTTCTTTCAGGCGATCGTAAAGGTCCTTGTGGCGGCGGCCTTCCGCTACCTTCGCCTGGTTGTAGAGCTTGATTTCATCCACCAGCAAGCGCGCAAAGCGCTGCGCCTTGCGGTGGGTATCGGCGTCGTCGGGAGACATGCCGGCAAACGGGTCCGCGGCTGCAGCTGGAGCGGACGCCGCGGCATTCGCGGAAGCGGCATGGGCAGCGACTTCGACCACCTCCGCAGCTGGCTCCGGTTCGGGCACGGGCTTTGGAGGTGTATGTTTGGGAGTGTGAGCCGCGAAGGGATCCGAGAAAGAACTGACGGTCTGCACCGGCGCCGCGACTGGAGGCGGTTCCATGCTGGCAGGGGTATCGCCGAAGTCCCTCTGCACTTGCTTGCGCAACGAAGTCACTTCCAGCCACGCGCTCGTGGCCAGCACCAGCACCTCGAGGGAGGGTCCATCTAGCACGCCATCCGCACCGCCGTCGGCATAGAGCAAGGCTGCAACTTTATCTTTGAGAACCAGCGGCAGCACCAGAATCTGCTCGTTTGCCGGTCCGCCAAACTGGTGCACGAAGCGCCGATCCATCTCGGCAATGTTCGCCGGAGTCGCGGTTCGGTTCTGATACGCGTGAGCAGCCGGGCCTGCGGTCATATCCAGAGGAAAATCTTTGACCGCATCCTCTTCGCCCAAGCCGCGGCCCTGCCATCCGCTGGCCGCTCCTGCTTTCATGACGAAGAGCGCGACGCGCGATCCATACAAGGTGCCGGCATCGAGCAACGCCCGCAGAATTTCTTTTTGCGTGGTGCCGGCGTGAATGCTGGCGACAGCCTGAACCAGATTGCCGTGAGTCCGGCTGCCCGCGCCGGTTTCGTGTTTGGCCGGCGGTGCCGCGGACAATTCCGCCATGACGCGAGCGACCAACTCTGCCTGCAACTGTGGAAGTTGGCGGTCGAGTACCTGCGCCACCGCACCCTCGACGATTTGCTGAAGTTGCTTGCTTTCCGCCATTCTCAGAGAACCATTTCAATCACTGAGTCTTTCCTGCGACCGTGCCCACACGAAAGGACACTCCCCTAATCGCTGATTATACGGTACTTGTGCTGTGACATCAGGGTACTTCGGTACCTGCCCGTCGGCGTTACATTCGTCCCCCTTGAACTCTATCGCAAAGTTTTCTTGCCGCCTACGTGAAAGCCATTAGGCAAAGAGGCGGTTACCAAGTAGAATAACAGTTTCGATTTGTGCGTTTGCGTGACGCCGGGGCATGGTGCTGGCGCATTTCATTTTCGAGGGCCGGAAAATACTGCATCGCCAAGACAATGGGAGCCATCCAAAACAAAGTAGTTGGACCAGTTAGCGAAGAGCTGACGCTCGTACAGGCGGCCAAGCGTGGCGACGACTCAGCGTTCGAAGAACTGGTTCGTCGTTACGACCGCAACGTTTTCCGGATCGCGCAACATATCACGCAAAACCGCGAGGACGCGGAAGATGTGGTGCAGGAAGCGTTCCTGAAAGCGTACGGCAACCTGGCGCAGTTCCAGGAACAGTCGAAGTTTTATACGTGGCTGGTCCGGATCGCGGTCAATGAAGCGCTGATGAAGTTGCGCCGGCGCAAGCCGGAGCGCACGGTATCGCTCGACGAAGATATCAAAACGGAGGACGATTCCCTTCCCCGCGAGATCGCGGACTGGAGTCCGAATCCAGAGCAGCAGTACACGCAATCCGAGTTGCGTGAGATTTTGAGCAAGACCGTCCAGGGCCTTCCCCCGGGCTTCCGGACAGTATTTGTACTGAGGGACGTGGAAGGACTTTCCACCGAAGAAACCGCAGCCGCGCTGGAGTTGAGCGTCCCTGCGGTGAAATCGCGGCTATTGCGGGCCCGCCTGCAACTTCGAGAAAGGTTGGGACGGTACTTTCAGAGGCGAGAAAATGGCAAGAGCGGGGACAAGAGTATGGATGATAAAACAGGCGATGTTTCGAGTGGAGATGGCAACCAGTGAAATGCNNCACAACTGCTATGTTGTCTGCGACACGACCAAGAAGACCATCGAGATTTACCGCGACTCCCAGCTCTACGAACTTCCCGAAGACCTTCGCGGCCGACTGCGGTCGGCCATTATGACGAAGTGCCAGCAGCAGAAAAAGCGCGGCCCACAGAGTGTATAAGTCCCCTTTTAGTCCTTTTCGATTCTGTAACTATATCTGGCGCAATGACTTGCGGCGTTTCGCAGGCTGAAAGCTCGGTTAAGAGCTCTTTGTGCAAAGAACGGAAACCGTTTTCTCAATTCGCGAATCTAATTATTTTATTGCTCGCATGATTGTGGCGCGGGCGAGTAGAGTTGACTCCGGGGCTCGAGCTTCCCAGCTCGAATGTGGAAGGTGGTTCATGTTCGCTAAATTGGTCGATGTGTTCTTCGGCTGCAGGCACTCTCGATATAGTTTTCCAGTGACCATTCGCGGAGCAAAGGCGCGACGTCCAGCAGCCGCTGCTTTGACCGGGACCTACGTTGCTTGTTTAGATTGCGGCCGAGAATTTCCCTATGACTGGCAGGGGATGAAGGTCATCACTTCCCCGGAACGTCATCGGGAGCAACTGGCTGAATTGGCCAAGCGCGCCGCGTGACGCAAGGTAGATAGCGCTGCGGTGCAACAGAAGTACAAGTCCCGCCACTACTTTTCCTTCCTTCGGAGCCGCACGCGTTCCCGGCGTTCATCGCTTGAATCCTTCTCCTTTCCTCTCCCTGTCTGCTTCCTCCCACATGCAGACGCATCGTTGGTCTGAGGAGAACTCAGCGCGCTGGATAGGTTGCTGGGATCGGAACCGGAACTCGCTTGTCCATGGGCAGGAACTCTCGCTCGGCGTGTCCGGTGTAGATCTGACGCGGCCGCGCGATCTTTTGCTCGGGATCGGTGACCAATTCCTGCCACTGCGCCAGCCATCCCGCGGTGCGCGGAATCGCAAAGAGCACAGTGAACATCTCGGGGCGGAAGCCCATCGCCTGATACATGATCCCGGAATAGAAGTCGACGTTGGGATACAGTTTGCGCTTCACGAAATAATCGTCTTCCAGGGCGATGCGCTCCAGTTCCAGCG
>PLEA01000278.1 GCA_003136335.1 Acidobacteriaceae bacterium
TGCGGCAAGGTATCAAAAAGCCCGGCGCAAAGCAATCAACAATTTCACGCCAGAAACAGTATTACCGCTCGCCCGCGCGCTGCGCGGCGAAGTCGCCGAGCAGTGGGAGTCGAAACATTACTCCCTGAAAAGCTTTCACCACCAAAACCAGCCAGATCACGACGTAAGCCAGTCCGACCACGATAGAAACCAGCAACACCAGGAGCGGGCCGAGCACTGGAATAATAAAGAGAAGGAGTCCCGCCAATTTGAGTGCGATCGCGAGTAGAATTCCGGCGGCCCAGAGCAAGAGGCACTGGAAGGAATGGAAGCGGACAAAGCGATTCTTCTTATACGGCTCAACTACGAGGAAAACGATCGCGGGGACGAATGTAAAGTAGGCGAGCGCTCCTGCGATGGGTTCGGAGAGAGCGCCGACCTTGCCGTGTGCGCGTCCTTCGGTTTGCATGGAGCGGCCGCAACTGGGGCAGAACGCGGCAGTCTCGGGCATTTGAGCCGCGCAGTCCGGGCATGCCCTCAGCCTGACACTCATGGGTTCCATTGTCGGGACCATATCAAAACAGAGGGCAGCGGGCAAATGGGCAGATTCTGTCCACTGCAGAATCAAGCTCGGCCAGAATCTATCTAGCGCATTGACTCCGAGGCGCGCGAATAGTATGTTTCGTGCAAATTTCAATCGAACGCTGAAGCGACGTTTCGCGTGCTCGGAGGATGCATGGCATCGTTGTGTGCAGGTTGCGGGAACAGCATCACCGCGGACGACAAATTCTGCCGGGTCTGCGGGCGCCAGCCTTCCGCGGGTTCTGCCGTAACGGCTCCGCTCCCTGCACCTGCGGTTGGCAGCGAGACCAGCGGAAAAGCAATTGTCAGCCTGATTTGCGGGCTGTTGTTCTTCGTCCCTTTCCTTTTTGTCGCAGCCATTGTGTTTGGCCACCTGGCCTTGTCGGAGATTGGTAAGAGTGCAGGACGTCTGAAAGGCCAAGGGATTGCCATGGCGGGGCTGGTGCTGGGTTATCTGTGGATTGCAGGAATTCCCATCATTCTGATTATCGCGGCGATCGCGATCCCTAACATACTGCGGGCACGGATGGCGGCCAACGAGTCGTCGGCCATCGCGTCGATGCGGACGTTGGACACCGCGGAAATTACCTACACGAAGTTCCATCCTGGCCAAGGTTATACCTGCTCTCTTTCCGATCTCGCCGAGGCCCAGTCGATTGCCAATCCTTTGGCAACAAGCCGGAAAAATGGATATGTTTTCGAGTTAACTGGGTGTGCCGCGGGAACCGAGGGCGGAGCCAATGCCCAATATCAGGTGGTGGCTTATCCGCTGCGGGTCAACCAAACTGGAGTGCGCGCCTTTTGCTCGGACCAGTCCGGGGTGAGCAAGGTTGATACCAGCGGATCGGCGCAGCGCTGTCTGGAAAACGGCGGCGACCTGCGGTAAGTTTTCCCGATTCTTTCTAGAGGAGGAAGCGAATGTTTTGTACTCAATGCGGCGCGAATAATGCGGACACCGCGGCGGTATGCGTGCAGTGCGGCAGGATCCTGCAACCGGCCACTCCCTCAGTTCCATTGCAGACAACCGCGGTGGTTCTTCCTCCCGGCACGACTGTGCAGAATTATCTGGTGTTCGCGATTCTGGCAACGGTTTTCTGCTGTCTTCCGGCAGGTATTCCGGCCATCATCTATGCCGCGCAGGTGAATGGAAAATTGCAAGCGGGCGATTTGGCGGGAGCGCAAGTCGCTTCCAACCATGCGAAAATGTGGTGCCTGATCTCGCTGGGATTGGGACTCGGGATCGTGGGGTTGTACGCGATTATGATCATGCTGGGGATTCTGAGCGGCTTTCATCAGCATTGAGATTGGAGATTGCCCGATGGTGGATATAAGTAAGAATCGCCGACTGGTGGCGACGCTCGCGGCTTTTGCCGTGAGCGTGGTGATGCTGACGGTTTTCGATCCCGCTAGGTCCGGGGTTTTTCCGCCCTGCCCGGTGCGCTACTTCACCGGTTGGTATTGTCCGGGATGCGGCTCGCTGCGGGCGATCCACCAACTGCTGCATGGGAACCTGCGCGCGGCGTGGGCTTTGAATCCGCTGACAATTATTCTGCTGCCATTTCTGACCTACGGTTTGGCATCGTCTGCCCTTTTCGAAATTCGCGGGCAGGGATTACCGCAACCATTCCTGCGCGCGTTCTGGATACGCGCGCTGTGCGCGGCGATTATTCTGTTTGGAATCGCGCGAAATCTTCCGTTGTATCCGTTTGATTTGCTGGCGCCGGGGACGCGTTTGCACTGGTAACTGCTCCGCGCGCGATCCTTCTCTTCGCCTGCAGAACGGCTCCGCTCAGGATGTCGCCCACGGATGTCGCCCACTGAGGTAGGGCCGAGCCATCAAAGTGGGCGAAGCCCGTGGTTCTTTTTGCGGCAGTCTTCGCAGACTCCATATATCTGAAAGGTGTGCCGGGTCGTAAGGTAGTGGTATTTGCGGCCGATTTCCTGCTCGAGTTGGCCGACTTCCTGGGAAAAAAATTCGACGGAACTGCCGCAATCGGTGCAGACCATGTGGTGATGACTGCGACGGTTGTACTGGTGCTCGTAGCGCGCGATGCCGTCATGGAAGGCGACTTCGCTGGCCAAGCCGCACTCCGCCAACAGCTTCAGCGTGCGATAGACGGTGGTGTAGCCGATCCGCGCATCTTTTCTCTGCACCAGGCGGTGGAGTTCGTCGGTGGAGAGATGGTCGCGGGTTTCGAGGAAGGTATGCAGAATGGCGTCGCGCTGCTCGGTCTGCTTCAGCCCGACACCCTTCAGATGGCGGTGAAGGATCTCCTGAGCTTCGCGGACCATCTGGCGGGAGATGGTGGGCTGATCATCGATGCGCTTCTGCAGCATGGCGGGTGGAACTGAGGTCAGGATACCATCGGGCATCTTGAAAATGAAATTCATTTTCAGCGCGAGGCGAGGCCGCGCGGCGTGGAACTGGACTACAATCAGAGTTCCCCATGAGCACTCTGGCAGAGATCGGCGCATTTAAAACCCGCCGTACGTCCATTTCCCGCATTCTGCTGTGGCTTTTGCTGATGGTGCTCCTCCTTCTGGCTGGCGTGGTGGGTTATGCCTATTATGTCGCGCGCTCTGCGCTTCCTCAGCTCGACGGGCGGTTGCAGGTCAGCGGTCTCGCGGCGCCGGTAACGGTAACCCGCGATAGTCACGGCGTGCCCACGATTGAAGCGTCCAATCTAGAGGATCTTTTTTTCGCGCAGGGTTACGTGACGGCGCAGGACCGTCTGTGGCAGATGGATGTGATGCGGCGCTTTGGCAGTGGAGAACTCTCGGAGATTCTGGGCGAGGACCTGCTGAAGGTGGACCGCGAACAGAAAATTCTAGGTTTGCGCGCCGCAGCGAAGAAGGCGCTGGAAATCGCGAGCCCACGGGATCGCAGTTTCTTCGAAGCTTACGCGCGCGGGGTGAACGCCTACATCGCGACGCATGGTCACAAGCTGCCGATTGAGTTTCGCATCTTGCATTACGGTCCCAGGCCGTGGGAGGCGGAAGACTCATTGGTCATCGCCAACGAGATGGTCAAGGATTTGAACTATCACTATTTTTTTGACGCGCTGGCGCGGGAAAAAATCCTTGCCAAAGTGGGGCCGGAGTTGACCGCAGATTTGTACGTGAACCGCTCCTGGCATGACCGTCCGCCGACCGTGATGCGAGAGGATTTGAATCAACCGGACAAGAATGCGGGCGACTCCGATGACGAGGACGACGACGATTCTCCGGACAACTCGGTCACGCGGGAAATCTCTCCGCCGGAAGGTCTGCCTAGCGAAGCTTTAACGAGCGAAGGCGTGCCGGTGAATGGATCGAATGACTGGGTGGTTTCCGGGGCGCACACGGTTACGGGCAAGCCGCTGCTCTCAAATGATATGCACCTCGGCCACCAGATGCCGAACCTCTGGTACGAGGCTCAGCTGCACGCCGGCACTCTGAATGTTGCGGGCGTGACTCTGCCGGGCATGCCCTATGTGATCGTGGGCCATAATCAGCGAATCGCGTGGGGATTTACTAACGTCGGCCCGACCGTGACAGACGTTTTCATTGAAAACTTCAACCCGCAGGGCGCGTATCAGACTCCGAGTGGATGGGTGCAGCCGGACCATCGCGTCGAGATCATTCACGTTAAAAGCAAGCCGGATGTGAGTGTTGATGTAAAGATCACGCGACACGGGCCCATCATCACAGAACTGGTACCGGGCGAAACGCGGCCGCTGGCGTTGCGTTGGACGCTCTACGATAGCTTGCACATTCCATTTTTTGACGTGAATGCGGCGCAGAACTGGCAGGAATTCCGGCGCGCGTTTTCGCAACTGGACGCGCCTGGCCAAAACGTGGTCTATGCCGACGTGGACGGGAACATCGGATATCAGACCACGGGCAAGCTTCCGATCCGCGCGGCAGGGGATGGCAGCCTTCCGGTGAGCGGAGCCGACAACGCGCACGAGTGGACTTCCTACATTCCATTTGAAAAGCTTCCCAGCGTCTACAACCCGCCGTCGGGAATCATTGGCACAGCCAACGGAAGGATTACACCGGACAATTATCCGAACTCGATCAGCATGGAATGGGAGGCGCCGTGGCGCACGGCGCGCATTTATCACGTTCTGGAATCGGGACGGCAGTTTTCTTCGGCGGACATGCTCGCGCTGCAAACGGATATTCACTCCGAGGCCGATTTGTTTGCGGCTGAACGTTTTGTGTATGCCGTCGACCACGCCTCTAAACCTTCGGCGCGAGCGAAACAGGCGGCGGATCTCATGCGAAGTTGGGATGGACGCATGCAGGCTTCATCGGCGGCGCCGACGATTGCGGAGAATTCGATGCGTGAACTGAGGCGATTGCTTCTCGAACCAAAGCTCGGGTCCGCGTCCGCCGATCCGAAGCAAGAGAACGAAGTCTTGAGCTGGAAGACCTATTCGTGGGAGATGCGCTCGGTGTGGATGGAGAACATTTTGCTGCACCGGCCTGAGCGCTGGTTGCCGGAGGCATTTCCGAACTATGACGAACTCCTCACTGCGGCTGCGGAGAGGGCAGTGAATGGTCCGGAAACACCAAAAGATTTGGCGTCGTGGCGCTGGGGTTCGTTCAATGCAGTTGAGATCGAGCATCCGGTGTTGGGAAAGATTCCGATGATTCGCCGCTGGTCGGGGCCCGGAGTGCAGGAGCAGTCGGGCAGCGGATATACGGTGAAGGCGGTGACCCGGACCCATGGGCCGTCGGAGCGTTTCACGGCGAATCTGGCGGACCTGGATCAGTCGACACTGAACATTGTGACCGGGCAGAGCGGAAATTTCCTGAGCCCTTACTATATGGATCAGTGGAAAGCGTGGTACGAGGGATTCACGTTTGCCTGGCCGTTCTCGTCCGCAGCGCTTGAGAAAGAACGAGCGCATGAGTTGGTGCTGGAGCCATGAAGCGAGGGCTTCAGGCTTCAGGCTTCACACTCACGCTTCGCGCTTCAGTCTTTAGTCCACCAG
>PLEA01000109.1 GCA_003136335.1 Acidobacteriaceae bacterium
AATCTTATTTCGATAACGCCCAGGGGTTACGCCAAGGCGCTCCGGTGCGTTTGAGCGGCGTAGATATCGGCAACGTGACCAAGATCAACATCGTTCCTTTCAAAGACAAGGAGCAAACTCCGGTCGAAGTCTTGATGAAAGTCAGCACGAAGTACAGTTATGCCATCCACCGCGATTCTGCGACCTCTCTGGAAACCGCGGGAGTGTTGGGGGAGACTTACCTCGACATCGACAGCCTCCAGGCCCTCGGTCCTTTGGCGCATGACGGAGACACCCTCTCGACGCAGGTGCATCCCGACTTTAATCAGGTAGTGCGCGCCAGCCAGAGCACTCTGGAGAACATGGATGCCCTCTTGAAACGCGCCGACCGCATCTTGGCCTTCGCCGAGAGCGGCAAGGGATCGCTGGGCAAACTGATTTACGATCCCACGCTCTACAACCGCTTCTCCTCCACCATCGCGGAATTCCAGCAGATCGTGCAGCAGGTGGGCAGCGGCGAGGGCAGCTTAGGGAGGCTGATCAGCCGCAACGACGCTTATGAGAAATTCATCGCCACACTCGACAAGATGAATGCCGTGATCGACGACCTCCAGCAGGGCAAAGGCACCGCCGGAAAGTTTCTGAAAGATCCGACGCTCTACAACAATGCCAACGATACCATCGCCAACATGAAGAAGCTGACCGAAGACATCAATGCCGGCAAGGGCACGCTGGGCAAGCTGACCAAGGATGAGGAACTGGCAAAGAAGCTCGACAACACGATCAGCAAACTCTCGGAGTTGACCACCGAACTGGAAGCCGGTCAGGGCACAGTCGGCAAGCTCTTCAAGGACGACACTCTATACAACAACGCCAATCAGATGCTGGTCGAGAGCCGCGACTTACTAAAGGCTTTCCGAGAGAACCCGAAGAAATATCTCAGTATAAAAATGCACATCTTCTGAAGAACGTCTCACCGGGGATGCGAGCGCTTTGACTCCATCCCCAGAAGGCTGTTCCGCTGAAGTCCCAATTTAGTGCTCGCCGAATCCGAATACCGAGCCCAACATCAGGATGACCAGGACGCCCAGGGAGATCCATCCATATTTCCAGTCCTTTTCCCAAAAGAACAAAAAACAGGCGACGATCACGCGAACGACCGGCGTCGCCAGCATCAAGAGGACGCCGGCGCGCTCAATTTCGAGCGGCATGCGTCCGCTGACGAACAGCCCGTCGATCAGCCCGGCCAACATGATAAAGAAGCAACCAAAAGCGCCGATACGCAGCACGAGGGCTACGGCACGGTCGAAGGCGGGTTCCCGTACCTGGCTCATAACCAACCTCGCAGCAGATGGATGATCAGATGCGCGGCAAGGTAGAACATGACGCCGACCAGCAAATACATCACGATTTTTGTGTTGATACGCGGAGCCATGCGCGCACCCAGAAGCGATCCCACGAACACGCCCACAGCAAGCGGCGCAGCGACTTGCACCAGAATGTCGCCGCGCCGGTAATAGACGATGGCGCTGGCCGCTGCGGTCACGCCGATCATGAAGTTCGAAGTGGCGGTGGCCACCATCAGCGGCACGTTCATGAAAATGTACATGACCGGAACTTTGATGGGTCCGCCGCCGATGCCAAGCAGTCCGGAGAGCGCGCCTGCGACCAGCGATGCCGCTAGTCCCAGCGGATAGCGCTTGGGTTCGTAAGGCGGGATCACCGTCGGATTGAGTGCCGGAGCAGATTCGTCGCCCACCGGCTTCCCCTCGCGTCCCTTTGCCAGGATCGTGATCGCGCTGTAGAGCAGGAAGCCCGCAAACAATCCTTCCAAAGCATTGCGGTTGAAGTACCCCACCAGATACGCCATGACCGCCGCGCCCAGTGCCGTTGCCAATTCGAGAGTCATACCCAGCCGAATGTCGGTGGTGTGGCGCTGCAAGTGTACCGATGAGCTCGCTGCCGAAGTGGTAATCACCGCGACCAGGCTCGTCCCGATAGCCTCGCGAATAGGGATACCGAAGTGGAGGGCCAGAATCGGTGTCAGCAGCACACCGCCGCCAATTCCGGTCAGCGCGCCCAGCAGGCCAGCGAAAAATCCAAGAATCAGAAGAAGAGCGATGATCACGGCAGGAGTAGCCTCCTCATGCCGATTTGTTCGATGGGAATACTAACGCTGCGTGCTGTAATTGTTGCGAGGAAGATTTTGGCGGGGAAACAAGGCCCCCGCAAGCTACGACACCGCCCGTGGTAGCGCAGCGGCAGCGGCGTGCTCGTGCGCGTGATAACTCGACCGCACCAGCGGTCCAGACTCGACATGGCGGAAACCGAAGCGCAAGGCTTGTTCCCGCAAATACGTAAATTCTTCGGGCTCATAGAAGCGAGCAATCGGCAGGTGATCTTTCGACGGGCGCAAATACTGGCCCACTGTGAGAATGTCAACGCCGCGCATGCCAAGATCGCGAAAAACTTCGATCAGTTCTTCCGACGACTCTCCCAGGCCGACCATCACGCCGCTCTTGGTCACCATGCCAGGAGAGAATTTCTTGGCGTTCTCCAGCAAAGTCAACGTGCGTTCGTAGCGCGCGCCGGAGCGGACCGCGCGATACAGCCGGGGCACGGTTTCGGTGTTGTGGTTGAGCACGTCCGGCTTGGCGTCCAGCACGATGCGCAAAGATTCTTCCAGACCCTGGAAATCAGGGATAAGAACTTCAACCCGGCAATCGGGCGTCAGCTCGCGAATTTCGCGGATGGTGTCGGCGAAAATTCTAGCGCTGCCAATATTGTCGTCGTCGCGGTTCACGCTGGTCACCACCGCATGTTTGAGTCCCAGCGTCGCTACCGCCACCGCTACCCTGCGGGGTTCGTCCCGGTCGATTGGCTCTGGTCTTCCCTTGGGAACGGCGCAGAACCCGCAGCGGCGGGTGCAGATATTCCCCAGCAGCATGAACGTCGCCGTCTTGTGGTCCCAGCACTCGCCAATGTTTGGGCACTGTGCCGACTCGCACACCGTATGCAGTTCCAAACCGCGGGCGAGTTTCTTCAGATTGTGAAAGTTGTCGCCGACTGGGGCTTTCGCCCGCAGCCACTGCGGCTTAGGCAGCCGCGGCGGAGCACCAAGCTCGATCTGAATCAGTTGGGAAGACCCTGCCATCGGCTCGATTCTATCAGTATCCAAGTCAAATCTCTCACCCGTCCCGTCCTATTGCAATGACGTTTTCCCAAACCATCCAGTGTTCGTTGAGTGGCCTGGCACCGTACTTCGCATAGAGATTGCGCGCTGCAGCATTCTTAGGATCAACGTCCACACAAATGCGAAATGCTTTCTGCTCGACGAACCAGGCAGAGATCTTCGATAGCAGTTCGCCGGCGACCCCGCATCCGCGTTTCTCCTTGACGACATTGATCCATTGCAACTCGCCCTCGCATCCGTAACGACGCGTGCGGTGTCCTGCGACGAACCCCACAACCTTCCCCTCTTGCACGGCAATGAATGCAACCCGCGCGGACAGAGCCTGCCGCGG
>PLEA01000167.1 GCA_003136335.1 Acidobacteriaceae bacterium
GCGTCGATGACGCTGCCGCTGGGGGTGCTCGCGGTCTGCGCATGCGGAGCCGGATTGCTCGGCTGGCCGCACAGCCTCGGAGGCTCCGACCACTTCGCGAAGTTTTTGGAGCCGGTGTTCGCGGGTGAAGCTCAGACTCTGAGCGTAGAAGGCAAGGCAGCTCAACTCGCCGCCGCCGAAAAAGAAGAAGAACACAATACCAGCACCGAATGGCTGTTGATGGCCCTGTCATTAGCGGCCGCAGGCATTGGATGGACCATGGCTTGGAGAAGCTATCGCCACGCCGACAAAGGCTACGTCGAGCCCATCGCCTCCGCCGCGCCGCAAGTCTACGACACGCTGCTCAACAAGTATTACGTCGACGAAGGCTACGACTACATTTTCACCGGCCGCCGCAAGCTGGGCGATGTGCGACTCGGCGTGATGGGTCTTGGCGAAGCCAGTTCGTGGTTCGACACTCACATCATCGACGGCGCCGTAAATGCCGCCGGCTCCATCACTCGCGGCACCGCAACGTTCTCCAGTTGGTGGGACAAGTGGATCATCGACGGTATCGGCGTCAACGGCCCCGCGATCCTGGCGCGGATGCTAAGTTATCCCGCGCGCCTCTTCGAATGGGGCTTAGTGCAATGGTATGCCCTGGTCATGACCGCAGGCCTGGTAGGTTTCGCATTCTATTACGTGTATCACTGAAGAACAGGCTCTTGGCTGTTGGCTCTTAGCTCTTAGCTAAAAGCCAAGAGCCAAAAGCTCAGAGCCAAAAAGCAATGTCTAACCACATCCTATCCATCATCCTCTTCACGCCGCTCCTGGGCGCGCTCTTTCTCCTCTTCGTTCCCAAGGAGAACAAAGCCGCCGTCCGCTGGATCGCGAACTTCTTTGCCTTAGCCGGACTTCTGGTTTCGATCCCGCTCGTCCCCATGTTCTGGGAGCAGCGCTTCGAGCCCGGCTTCAAATTCATCGAGGGCGCGCCCGGCAACTGGATCCCTTCGATCGGCGCCGGCTACGTCCTGGGCATCGACGGCATCTCGTTCCTGCTCATCATGCTCACCACGCTCCTCGGCTGGATCTCGATCCTCTCTTCCTGGACCGCCATCGAGAATCGCGTCAAGGAATATTACATCTGGTTTCTCGTTCTCCAGACCGGCATGCTCGGCGTCTTCATGGCGCTGGATTTCTTCCTCTTCTTCGTCTTCTGGGAAGCCATGCTCGTCCCCATGTACCTGCTGATCGGCATCTGGGGAGGTCCCCGCAAACTCTATGCCGCCATCAAATTTTTCCTCTACACCCTGGCCGGCTCCGTCCTGATGCTGCTAGGCATTCTGTTCCTCTACTTCCATCATCAACACGTAACCGGGACATACACTTTCGCCCTCCAGGCGCTCTACGACACAGCGCCGCGCATCTATTCCGATTACGGCCCGCACGTGGCCACGCTTCTCTTCCTAAGTTTCTTCTTCGCCTTCGCCATCAAAGTTCCGATGTTCCCCTTCCACACCTGGCTGCCCGACGCCCACGTGGAAGCTCCCACCGCCGGCTCCGTCATCCTGGCCGGCGTCCTGCTGAAGATGGGAACCTACGGCTTCATCCGCTTCTCGCTTCCCTTCTTTCCCAACGTGCTGTCGAATCCCGCCACGTTCCTCGGCATGACCGTCCGCGGCTGGATGATTTTCCTCTCCATCGTCGGCATCATCTACGGCGCCCTAGTCTCGCTCATGCAAAAAGACATGAAGAAGCTGGTGGCCTACTCCTCCGTCAGCCATCTCGGCTTCTGCACGCTGGGAATTTTCGCGTTAACGCCGCTGGGCCTGAGCGGGTCCGTCCTGCAGCAGATCAACCACGGCATCTCCACCGGCGCGCTCTTCTTAATTGTCGGAATCCTCTACGAACGCCGCCACACCCGCGAGATCTCCGAATACGGCGGCATCTCCAACGTCATGCCCGTCTACGCCACCATCACCATGATCATGTTCCTCTCCTCGATGGGCCTGCCGCTGCTCAACGGCTTCGTCGGCGAGTTCACCATCCTGCAAGGCACATTCATGGAAAATTGGCGCTGGGGCGCATGGGCCGTCCCCGGAGTCGTGCTCGCCGCCGCCTATTTACTCTGGCTCTACCAGCGCGTTTTCTTCGGCACCGTCACCAATCCGAAAAATGAAAAGCTACACGACCTCACTCCGCGCGAAGTAGCAACGTTCGTCCCGCTCCTCATCATGGCCTTCTGGATCGGCCTCTATCCCAAACCGTTTTTCCAGATCCTCGAGCAACCGGTAAATCACACCATGGCTCTGGCGCGTCCTGACTATCCGCAACCCGCGGTGAACGCCTCCACGCAAACGACAGAACCAGTCGCTCCGCCCACCAACATGATGTACACCACAAATCCGCCGGCTCCGGCCGCGTCCTCGAAAATGAAAACGAAGGGAGCGAAATAGTGGTCTGGACAGACTACCTTCTCGCGCTCCCGATCACGCTGCTGACCCTGTTCGCCCTCGGCATCCTGCTGATCGACCTCATGCTCCCCCGCGAAATGAAATGGGCCAACGCCGTCACCGCCCTGATCGGCGTTCTCTTTTCCGCCGCTGGCGTCTACAAGATTCAGCTCTGGATGGGCGCTTCCCCCGGCTCCCTGGGAATGATGCGGACCCTGCTCGTCGACCGCTTCGCCATTTATTTCTGGTATCTATTTCTAGCCGGCACCGCCATCGCCATTCTCACCTCGGTCCGCTACCTCGAGACCGAGCACGAAAATCACGGCGAATATTACGCCCTCATGCTGCTCTCCGTCGCCGGCATGATGTGCATGGCCGCTGGGTTCGACATCGTCCTCATCTTCATCGGCCTGGAACTGATGGCGATCTCCACCTATGTGCTTGTAGGATTTCTGCGGCGGGACCGCCGCTCCAACGAAGCAGCATTAAAATACCTGCTGCTCGGCGCGTTCTCCTCCGGCATCTTCGCCTACGGATTGTCTTTGCTCTATGGCCTCACCGGCAGCACCAACCTCGGAGTCATCCAGCAGGAGCTGACGCGCCACATTCTTCATAGCGAATACAAGCCGGTCGCCGTAGTCGCGTTACTCACGACGATCACCGGCCTCTTGTTCAAAATTGCCGCCATCCCCTTTCATCAGTGGGCCCCCGACGCCTACGAAGGCGCGCCCACGAGCATCACCGGATTCATGTCCGTCGCCGTCAAGGCCGCCGGATGGGCCATGCTGCTCCGCATCCTGGTCATCGGACTCATGCCCATGCGCCCCATTTGGGTCCCCCTGCTAGTCTTCGTCTCCATCGCCACCATGACCGGCGCCAACTTCGCCGCGCTCACCCAGACCAACACCAAGCGCCTGCTCGCCTATTCTTCCATCGCTCATGTCGGCTACATGCTGCTCGGCCTGATCGCCGGCACCGCCACTCAACTCAGCCCCGACGGCATCAAAGGCATCCTGATCTACCTGCTCGTCTACACCTTCATGAACCTAGGCGCCTTCGCGGTCATCACCTCGCTGCGCCACCGCAATGTAGTCGGCGACGAACTCGACGACCTCAACGGCCTCTACTCTCGCGCCCCCGTCGAAGCCGCCCTGATGCTAATCTTCATGCTCTCGCTAGCCGGCATCCCGCCCCTGGCCGGGTTCTGGGGAAAATATTTCATCTTTCTCAGCCTGATCGAAACCGGCCACTACGCACTGGCCTCGCTCGGCGTTCTCTACTCCGTCTTCGGCCTCTACTATTACTTAAAAATCGCCAACGCCATGTTCATGGGCCAGGTAGAAAAAGGCGAAGAGAAACTCCCCGTCAGCCTCACGATGCGCACCGCGCTAACCCTAACCGCCGCGGCCACAATCTACATCGGCCTCCTCCCCAATCGCTTCATCGAACTAGTAAACTGGGCCCTGGGCATAGCGCAAAATCCAAGCATCGCAAAGCTCGTGCATTGAGAGGTATGTCTTTCGTCCTCGTTTGCCCTTAGCGTAGAATCTGTACTTCCGAGCCGAAGCAATGCCGCCCAGACCCGACAACCTGAAGTCCGAAAAAAAAAGCCCCTGGCTCCAGGTCGGCCGCTACAGTCAGCTAGCCCTGATGCTCCCCGCCGGCACCGTCGCCGGATGGCTCATCGGCTCCGCCCTAGACCGCTGGCTTCATACCTCGTGGATCAGCATCGTCGGTCTCTTCCTCGGAATCGCTGCCGGCATGATCGAACTAATTCGCACCGTCCTCCGCGACACAAAGTAAGATCAGCGGAGTCAGCCTAGACCGGGAAGGGCACGACTTCCCGAGGCTGTTAAAAACTCTGTTTGATGACCGAATGTTACCTTGGCGGCTGAAGTGGCTGCGGAAAAATGCAATCCGCCTAAGGAACATCCACCGCGGCGCTGAAGCCCGGTTTGATTTCACGGGTCTTACGGGGCCCTGAAGGGCCGCTCTTCCACGGCGAGACAGGCATCTGTGACTTTTTCCGCAGCCACTGAAGCCGCTGTTGATTTTTGACACTTACGGCGCGGCTGGAAGCCGCGCCCTTTCAAAACTGAGCCGTAGGCCCGTGAAGCCAGACCTGCCAAATCCCGCCGCCGTCCCGATCCGCGCCGACGACTTCTACTCCGGCGCCCTCGATCGCATCCGTCACTCCATGATCGCCCTAGCCCTAGTCCTCTCCCCTGCATCCTGGTGGAAATTCGGCCGCTCCCCCGCACTCGGCTTCTTCTCCGGATGCGTCATCGCCTACCTGAACTTTCATTGGCTCAAAAGCGGCGTCTCCGGCCTAACCGACCGCGTCACCAACACGGGCAGACCCCAGTCCGGCGCTGGAATCATCGCCCGCTTCCTCCTCCGCTATCTGTTGTTGGGAGCCGCCGCGTATGGTATATTAACCAGTTTTCCCGCGAGCCTCAGTGGCCTCTTCGCCGGCTTATTCCTGCCCGTAGCAGCCATAGCCTGCGAAGCGGTTTACGAGCTGTATGTAGCCATAACTGGCGAGGTTTAGCAGAAAGCGGTTGCGTCGAGCTTTAAGCTAAGAACCAAGAGCTAAAAGCCAATAGCCCTATGGAACAACTCTGGTTCACGAAAATCCTGAACGACCTGTTCTCCGGCCCCGTCACGTCATTTCTGGGGATGCTGCACATCGAACCAAAGTACCCGCAGTCGCCCATCTCGAATTCCTTCGCCATGGAGGTGCTGGTCTTCGCATTTCTTCTGGCCCTCTTCTTAATCGTGCGCTCGCGCCTCTCCGTCGAGTCCCCCGGAGGCTTGCAGCACTCTTTCGAAGCCATCGAAGGCTTCGTCCTGAGCCAGAGCCGCGAAATCATCGGCCATCACAGTGAACCCTACACGCCTTTTTTCACCATCGTCTTCATCTTCATCCTGGTCTGCAACCTGATCGGTCTGATTCCCGGTTTCGAGTCGCCCACCGGCGTTCCCATCGTGCCCCTGGGCTGCGCCATCTGCGCCTTCTTGTACTACCACACCCAAGGCTTCAAACACGCCGGACCAAAATATCTCCTGCATTTTTTCGGACCGCCCATGGAAGGCATGCCGCTCATCGCCCGCATCCTGCTCGCCGCGCTGATGCTCCCCATCGAATTGGTCAGCCACTTCGCCCGCCTGCTTTCGCTCACAGTTCGTCTCTGGGCCAACATCTTTGCCGGCGATCTGATCACGTTAGTCTTTTTCTCCATGATCCCGATCGGTATTCCGATCATCTTCAGCGGCCTGCACATCGTGGTAGCGGTTCTGCAGGCTTACGTGTTCATGCTGTTGTCGATCATTTACGTCTCCGGCGCCGTAGCCGACGAGCACTAGAAACAGTTGTCAGTTGTCAGTTGCCAGGTGCCAGTCAGCAAGTCCTTAGCCACGGCTGGCTTTCTGCGACAGTTTTTTGAAAGTTCAGCAAGGGTAGGGGCCGGCTTCAGGAGAGCCGCGAAACGCCGCATAAATATTGGGCTTTTGCCCCTGGGGGCCGCTGGCTTTAACTGAGAACCGAGAACTCGATTTTCACCCGCCGCAAGCGTGAGGGCGTCTGCAAGGTACGACGTCAACCACCCACTGGCGGCAATTTGATAGAGGAGAAACACAATGAGTAAATTACGTTATCTGTTCATGACGCTCTCCGCCCTGTGCTTCGCCACGCCTGCCTTCGCGCAGGGCGGCGAAGCCAGCGACACTCACTGGATCGCCATCACCGCCGGATTCTCCATGGCGATCGCTTCCGCCGTTTGCGGCCTAGCCCAAGGCAAGGCCGTCGCCGCGGCCACCGAGTCCCTGGCCCGCAACCCCGCCGCACGTCCCGGAATCCAGTTCGCCCTGATTCTGGGCTTGGTCCTGATCGAGTCCCTAGCCCTCTACACCCTGGCGATCATCTTCCTGAAGGTAAAGTGAGCAAGCCTCAGCCGCAAACACAAAAGCCTCTGCCCGCAAGCAGAGGCTTTTGTATTTGAAAGCCAAGAACCAAAAGCTAAAGGCCGCTAAATCTTCCGCTCCCCGCTCCACTCCTGATCCTTATTCTGGGGAGCGTGGTTCAGCGCATCCACCAGCAGCCGGCGCAGCCGATACCGGCTCTCCAGATCCGTATTCACAATCTCAAATCCCACTTCATTCACCCGTGCCCGCCGCAACAGCACATGCGCGCGAATCTTCGAACGCATCCCCAGCGAAATCTCCAGATCCGCCTCGCTGCCAATGCGCAGGTTGTCTTCCTTCGT
>PLEA01000439.1 GCA_003136335.1 Acidobacteriaceae bacterium
GACATCCGGGTGACCACCAGCAATCGCCGGGTTTTTAAAGCGAAACTCGTTGGAACCGATCCCTTGACTGATCTGGCAGTCTTGAAGGTGAACGCCACGGATTTGGCCAGTGCTCCGTGGGGTGACTCGAAGGAAGTTCGTCCGGGGCAAACGGTGCTGGCCTTCGGCAATCCCTATGGATTTCGCTTCACGGTGACGCGAGGAATCGTGAGCGCGATAAATCGGGCGAACCCGGATCCTACCAATCCCAGCAAGCCCGGTGAGTTCATCCAGACCGATGCGGCTATCAACCCCGGCAATTCCGGAGGGCCGCTCGTGGATGCCCGCGGCGAAGTAGTCGGGATCAACACCTTTCTCGTCTCTCCTTCGGGGACGTTTTCAGGTATGGGTTTTGCGATTCCGTCGCAGATCGTACGGCCGACTGTAGAGACTTTGATCCGCTACGGCAAAGTCAGCCACGGTCGCATCGGGATCGGAATCTCGGATGTCACTCCCGAGAATGCGAAGTTCTTCGACAACTCAACTACCGGCGGAGTGGTCACGCAAGTCGAACCAGATTCGCCCGGAGCAAAAGCCGGCCTGCAGATCGGCGATGTCATTACCGAAATCGATGGCCAGAAAGTGAGCGACGCTGGCGAACTCCAGGTGCTGGTCGGACAAAAACAGCCCGGCACGAAGATCATGCTCAAGGTTCTGCGTGACGGCAAGAGTATGACTATTCCGGTCACCTTGGAGGAACTGGGCAGTCGCACCGCCGACGGCAGCGGTGATTCGAGCAAAGGTGAGCGCAAAATGCACTGGGGCATCGGCCTCAGCAACCTCACGCCGGAAATGCGAGAGCAGATTCAGGCCCCGCGCGAGATCCACGGAGCGGTAATCGAGCAGGTGCAACCGGGAAGCTCTGCAGACAATGCAGGACTGCAGCAGGGAGACATTATCCTCGAGGTGAATCGTCACAAAGTCCAAAATGCGAACGATGTGCAGCAAGCCCTGTCGAACGTGAGCAAGGGTCAAGACGCATTGTTGCTGATTTGGTCGAATGGCGGCAATTCCTTCCGGGTGCTGCATTCTCCTGAAGGCGCATAATCCTATCGCGCCGCACTCCCTTCGAGTCGCGGAGGGAGTGCGGTGTTTCATCCCGCCAGATGCGCCGTATCGCGCATCTAAAATACCTGCGCCAATTAAATTTCGACGAGGTTCCGACTTGAAAACATCCCGACACACCATCGCTGTGTGTTCTTTGTTCTGGGCACTCACCGCGGCCTCTGCCCAAGCTCCGCCCTCTGAGGCGCGCCTGACCGAGAGTCCCGTCTTCCAGAAGAACTGCGCGAAGTGTCACGGGAAAAGCGCTGAAGGTCGCCATTTCGGCGGACCGTCGCTAGTCTCCGAAAAAACTACCGCCGCTTCCGCCGACGAACTGCGGGAAATCATTACGAACGGCAAACACCACATGCCAAAGTACTCCGGCAAACTGACACCGGAAGAAATCAACACACTCGTCCAGGAAATTAAAGCCCCGAAGAAGTAGTGCACTAACTGACCGTGGCTGACTTTGCCATAGCGGATCAAAGTCTCCGGAACCGCAGGTTTCTTCATCCAGGGTCTCTCGAGAGATCTTGGTCACTACGGTATCTCACTCCTGAGCTGCCGAACCCGGCCAAAGCTTCAGAGACAGCTTGCAAGCACTTCGACTATTAGAGTGCTTAAGCAGTCTCTTAAAGGCGGGAGTGGCTACCTCGTATCTGGGACGAATCGGACTCTGCGATGTCAGGGCAAGGCAGTTGCGGGGCGCGGATTACAGTTGCGTAGCAAAAACGAAGTCCCGGCAAACGGGCCGGGACTTCGTTAGATCATGTGATACACAACTAGGAAGCGCGGCGCTGTCCCGCGTTGTCGTCTTCTTCGCTCTGGCCTTGGCCGCCCTTTTTCTGCTGGTTCTGCTGACCGGACTGTTGGCCGCTCTGACCGGATTGGCCGCCCTTTTGCCCAGACTGTCCACTCTGTTGTCCAGACTGGCCACTCTGACCACCCTGCTGTTTGTTCTTCTCCATATCGTCTGCCATGAAATGCTCCTCCCTTTAAATGCGCGACTTGGCGCATTCGTTAAATCCACGTGCTTTCATTTAGTTGCTACGGAACTTGCGAAGGTTGGGGGTTAAAACAAATTAACGGCCAAACGACGCCGCCGCAGGAAAGAATCCTTCGAGTTCTAATTAAGCGTCACGCTCTGGATCGCAGGGGTTTCCGGTGGGGAGTAAACCTTTAACTGTTGTACCTCATCTTGCGTTTTCTGCCATGCCGCGGATTTTTTCTTGGTCGCGATAGGAGCACTCTTGTCACTATAGAAGACTAGGATGTTGTCCCGAAGCTCTGGTGTTACCTGGTCGAATTTCTGTTGAGCCAACTGATCCAGCAGGTGCGCGTACGCGTTGTCGGTGAGAACGTATTCCCCGGCGTGCGTCACTCGTCCCGTGTCGAAGTCGGTGTTGGGAAGGCTAAGTTTTTTCGCTCCGACTTCGGCGAGAAGGCTTTTGTAGTTATCAAGAGTATGATTGACGCTGGCTATGTAGAGATCCTCCGTTTTGTGCGTAGGGATCTTAAAGTCGAGCGCCTTAAACGGTCCTACCTTGGGTACGAACTTCAGAAAGAACGCCAGCACCCTGGTGCCAAACCCCGGACGCCGGTATCCTTTGCCCCACTCCTTCTGGTAGTTTGCCCGCGAAAGATAGTAACGAAACTTTCTGGAATTAAAGTTTGGAGTCTCGGCCACGAGCTCTTTCTCCCGCGCCAGCAGCGCAACCCTTGTCATCTCGGGGATGATATGGCTGATCGCATGCCGGAAGGTTCCGATGGCAAGGTCTTCTTTTGGAATCACAACGCTGAGCGGAATGCCGTAGGTATCCTGGAAGGCCCGCTCTAATATCGGTTTCGATACTTCAAATCCGATGAAGTCGTGATACCGGTCTGAGGTGTAGCGATTTTTGGCGACCTGGGTTACATCGAACCCAAACTCCGTGCGAATGTGAGCCTTCGGGTTGTCGGCATAGGTAACTTCACTGCCGAACTTCTTCCGCAGTTTTGGAAACTCCAGGCCAACGGCCTGATTGATGGTGGGATGTCCGAGATTGTCGGACGAGTAATGCGCCAACGCCCCCAGAGCGAAAGCGAATTCGTTCAGGTCAGAAGATTCATTGACCAGGTTGACGACGAAGTCACCGCTGCGCACGTAATGAGTGAGGTCGCTGAAATACTTGCTGCCGAAGGGATAGTAGCCCATGTCCTGGATCAGCGAACCGCCGTAGGCGAAGGCGTGTGCTTTTTTCAGATCATCGTCGCTCGCGCCGGGAAATCGCTTGCTGAGCAGCGGCTGGATGTCGTCCTTCCACAACAGATCCACGACTTCTTCGTGCGTCAGCACGGAATAAGCGCTGCAAACCTGGGTCAGGACAAGGAGCAGTCCAACGCCAATCATCGCGCGACAAAGGTGGAGAAGTCGTGTCATAAAGCCCCGCCGGCCGTGTTCATACGCTGAACACGACCTTGGTCGTCCGCCACGCATGTTCCCCTGCAACCTCGTGAAGCGCGATAAGCAGGATTGTATCCAGCCTTTCTTAGTTGCTAACCGCAGTCCAAGGTTGGCGTAAAAGCACGACGCGGAACCGGTTCGCGGCCGCATTTTGCAGACGAATGTACGTAAATATTTCTTATCCGCTATAAGATGCCGGGTAAGGACAGCTTACGCGCCCGAAGGTAGGCTGATATTCACATGGGCGGACTAGGTGTTCACGGTCCAAAGGAGAATAACATCCGTCAGTTGCCCTTGCCCGCCCAGTCGTATCAGGCGGTTGCGTAAATCCTCCCGCTTGATCAACATGAACGCCGTAAATATGACGACGATGCAGGTTGTCTCCAAAGGCCCCGCAACGGGGCCAAGAATTTAGTTCATTTGTGGAATGCCTGTAGCTTGGAGAACTCTATTCGGCTCGCGGACACTGGCGCGCACTCACGGTCAGGGGCGAACGGATCTCAACCCCGTCTTCGTACTTCCCGCACAGGGGAGTACCAGAGGATGCTGAGCATCTCCGCTACCATGCGCGAACCATCCGCAAGCGGATTGGTCCTGGTTCCAGTGTCGTGGCGCGCGAAAATGGGGTTTTTGGACCCGGCTGGGGGCTTGAAGATTGGCATCGCGGGCTCTTGCCTACAGGAAATACCTTAGGGCAGGCCCCTCCGCGTTCTGGTACGAATACGTGGGTGGAAACTGGTGGCGGGTGCGGCTTTCGGGGCGCGCTCCCCACACCTCCCGAGTATTGATGTTCGCACTCCTCCAAATAATGTGTTGAACCGATCGTAGATAAAAGTGGATGTCCATGCACAAGATATGATTCGGTTGAGACCGGTTGCCGGAGGGAGATCCCTCCTTCGAATTACTCCTTTTTTCGGGAGAGACAATGAAACGAGCCTCGCTCAACGAAATTGCGCCCAGTAGCGCTGGAAACCTTCCGCCCACGATGGCGAAGAACAACGGAAAATCCAACAGCGGGAAATCCAAGGATTCGGAGGGATCCCTGGACCTGACCGTCATACTGACCAGCCTGCAGAGCATGCGCGATGGCGACTTCACCGTGCGGCTCCCAGGTACATGGATAGGGCTCGCTGGAAAAGTGGCCGACACGTTTAACGAAATTGTTGCCGCCAACCAGCACATGGCCCAGGAATTGAAACGCGTCGGCCATGTAGTTGGCAAGCAAGGCAAGACTCGAGAGCGAACCCGGTTCCACGAGTCCAGAGGGGCTTGGGGCGAGATGGAAGTTTCGGTTAACACTCTCGTGGAAGACCTGCTCCGACCCACGGCCGAAGTCACGCGCGCGATCGCGGCAGTTGCGCAAGGCGACCTCACTCAAACCGTTAGGCTCGATGTGGATGGGCGTCCTCTCGAAGGCGAATTTCTGAGATCCGCAAATCTCGTTAACACGATGATTCAGCAGCTCGGCGTGTTCACGGCCGAGGTCACGCGCGTCGCCCGTGAAGTGGGAACCGAAGGTAAGCTGGGCGGCCAGGCGCAGGTCCCCGACGTAGCCGGCACTTGGAAGGATCTCACCGACAACGTAAACCTCATGGCCAGTAACCTGACCGGGCAGGTGCGCAACATCGCTGAAGTTGCTACCGCCGTCGCCAGCGGCGATTTGTCCCGCAAGATTACGGTCGATGTCCGCGGCGAAATTTTGCAGCTGAAAGAAGCCATTAATACGATGGTGGATCAGTTGCGGTCGTTCGCGTCCGAAGTAACCCGCGTGGCCCGCGAAGTCGGCACTGACGGCAAACTCGGCGGCCAGGCTGTTGTGCCCGGCGTCGCCGGTACCTGGAAAGATCTTACCGACTCCGTCAACGCCATGGC
>PLEA01000240.1 GCA_003136335.1 Acidobacteriaceae bacterium
GCCGATCGCCCCGCCAAAGCGGCTGTAATGGAAGCTGGGCAGCGGAACGTGGTTGTAGTCATTCTGCCAACTTTGAGACGACCAGTTGTTATCTTTATAATATTCGTATCCCGTGCCGTGCCAGGCATTGGTTCCCCGCTTGGTGACCACCTTCACCTCGGCCCCCGCGGAACTGTTGAAATCGGCGGTCTGGCCCGCAGAGTTGACCTTGAACTCCTCGACGCTGTCCTGCGGCGTGGGCAGCACGCCCGTGGGCCCGCCCACCCCTGCTCCCAGGTTATTCTGCGTGGCCACACCACCGGTCGGGTCGCCCGCCATGCTGCTAAAGTACACGTTCTGGCTGCCGTCCATGTCGCTGCTGTTGTTGCCGCCATCCAGCGAGAAATAGCTCTGGTCGACCACCGCGCCCGCCACGCTGCCATCGGGACTCACGCCCGGCTGCAACTCGACGAATGAGCTGACGTCGCGGCCCAGGCTCGGCAGGTTGTCCAAGGTGAGACTCGTAATGGTGTTGCCTACGGTGGCATTCATGGTCTGCAGTTCGGTGCCAGCGGTAGTCACCTCCACTACCACATTCGCCCCGCCCACCTGCAAAGCCAGATTGAGCGTGAGACTGGCTCCGAGTTTTACTTCCTGGTTCTCCGTCTTGCTAGTTGCAAATCCCGCTTTGCTGACTGCAATGCTGTAGATGCCCGGGTTAACGTCCACATAGATGTACCGCCCAGACTCGTTGGTCGTCGTGGTGTGCGGAGTATTGGTCGCGATGTCAGTCAGCGTCACCACCGCGCCTGCTACCACCGCGCCGGTCGGATCAGTCACGGAGCCGGCGACGGTGCCGGTTGAGGTTGACTGCGCCCACGCAGGCAGAGAGCTGCCCACACAAACCACCAAAAGCAGAACCAGAGCCAACTTCACGCTGCGGATGTACATTGTTTCCTCCGACCAAAAGATTGAGCGTTGCGACTGGCCGAGCAAAATAGATGAGTCGCTAACCACTTTCACCACGTTGAGTGTTTGCAATTAGCGAACCAGGGTGTGGTCGTCGAGTTTTCAATCAGTTACATCGATGGTCAGATCTGAAGTTATGAAATGCGGGATGCAACTGCACAGTCCTCACAGCGCATATCGTACGCGTGAAGTTGTGTGTCAGTAAGACTGTCACCGCTTCCTGTAGGACTACATCAAACAGGAGATGAATCTCCAACAATCCAGATTTCCGGAGATTCCTTCCGAGTTTGACACCGGTGATTCGAAGATGCATACTGGTTGGTATGTTACAGGTTACACGAAGACCGAGTCGTAGGACAGCCACGTCACGCGATCCAGCGCGCACACGAGAGCGCTTATTGAGAGCCGCCTTTCAGGAAATGCACCGCTCAGGGTTTCGGAGCGCTGACCTAAATGCAATTCTGGCGGCAGCTCGCGTCACCAAGGGTGCCTTGTACTACCACTTCGATAACAAGGAAGCCCTTGGCTATGCAGTCGTGGACGAGGTCCTTGCAAGTATTTCCCGCGAAAAGTGGGTGTGGCCTTTGCAGAACGCGAAGAATCCCATCGATGCCTTGGTCGGCATCGTTCAGGGCACATCGTGTAGGCGAGAAGATATCGAGTGCGGCTGCTTGCTGAATAACCTGTCGCAAGAGATGTCCCCCCTTAATGAGGGGTTCCGAAGAAGGACAGCGAAACTTTTTAAGGACTGGCACGATGCAATCGCGGTGGCATTGAGGCAGGGACAGAAACTCGGGCTGGTGCGGAGTGACGTAGACGCCGGCGAAACAGCTACGTTCCTGATCGCCGCGTACGAAGGTTTCATCTCTTTAGCAAAAAATTCTCAGGATGTACGGGTGCTGCAAGCAGGGCAAAAAAGCGTGATCCGTCTTTTGGAATCGCTTCGCGGGAGACGCGGCCTGACTAAGGAGCGGCGGGTCAAAGCTGGCTAGCCAGTAGGGGTTTGCTGAGTGCTCATTACCTCATAACATCCACACCGGTATGTATGATTCTTTTAATTCTCAGGGGGGATCAATGAACCAATCAATGAACCAAAGGATAGTCAAAATGATCGCGTTGGGAGCTTTTGCGCTGGTTATCGTGCTCGGCGAGTGGTGGCAAGCGCAAGCACAGGACCCAAAAGCACCGTATGCGAGCATGGCTCCGCTTGAGCAGTACCTGATGTCGGATCGAAACGCCGAGATCGCTATGGCGCAAAGTGCTGCTCCTGCGGCGATATCAAACGATGCTGAGGTTTGGGTTCTCACACGGCATGGTTACGAAATCGCAGTCAAAGGCAAGAACGGTTTCGTGTGTGTCGTGGAACGATCGTGGATGGCCCCATTCGACTTCCCGGAGTTCTGGAATCCCAAGATGCGGGGTCCGCTCTGCTTCAATCCTCCGGCCGTTCGCTCGATCCTACCACTCACTTTCAAAAGGACAGAATTGGTTTTGGCGGGGCTGTCCAAAGCTCAGATCATCGACGCCATCAAGATATTCGTTAAGGAAGAGCTGCCAACCCTGGAGCCTGGCGGGATGACCTACATGATGTCGAGTCAAGCGTACCTTGGAGACGACGTCGGGCACTGGGCTCCACATCTGATGTTTTACCTTCCCCTGACAGACGGTATGACCTGGGGTGCAGACGTGCCTGGCTCTCCCGTTTTGCTGAATCCACAATTTCATGGCGCTCCCGAGCCGATAAGCGTGTTCATGATTCCAGTGTCCAAATGGTCGGACGGAACGGCAGGCACGAATGTTCACTGACGTCCAATCTCAACACGCCGACTGAGGGCCGTGCAGGTCACGATGGACTTCGGGCACAGGAGCAGTAACGAAACCGGTAGTGGAGGTCTTTTGGATAACGGCGATCCGCATATTCGTGAAGTCGTAAAGGCCGCGTGTGAAGAACTGCCGCTGCCAAAGCTGCCTGTCGTTCCCGGCAGGGCAGACCGTGAGCATGCGATTGCGATTTTTGGGAAAAAGGAGGTTGATGAGGCGGTCGAGCCCTCGGACGAGCGCATTCGTGAGCCTCTCACCGTCGGGTTCCGGCAACGGGCGGCAGGGCGATCAACAAGCCTCAGCAAAGCTTTACCCCAGACACGGACGCTTGCGATGGGGAAGTCTGCGCGGATTGCGATCAAAGCCAAGAGGAGAATTCTCTTCATCGATGCGGCGGACGTTATCGCGGTGGAAGCCAAAGGAAACTATGTCTTGTTATTGCATACTTCAAGTTCGCACATGCTGCGAGAGTCTATCTCGGCCATGGAGGAAAAGCTCAGTCTGCACGGGTTTGTGCGAATTCATCGATCTGTGCTGGTGAACGCGGCATTGGTTGAAGAGATTCATCCATTGTCCACGGGCGAGTATGTGCTCCGCGTGCGGGGAGGAAGGGAGTTCACAGTCACTCGTACTTACAAGAAGAATCTGCAACTCCTGGCGCAGTTGTGGATCGGTATCGAGGGTTTTGCTGCCGAGTAGGAGCTGTTATCCGTCTAACTGTCCGCACCCGCTTTGGAGAAACGGTCCAGGTGCGCTTCAAACTGCCCATGGAAGACAACATCGCCAGCTTTCACCCGGAAACGTCCATGATCCCCCGCCTGTTCGTAACCGCCGGAAAGCACCAGAGCTGCGTATGCCTCCTCGTGTGCATGGCGGTTGAGGACGGAGGCGCGAATTGTCTGCCATATGCGCATCCACTCCAGTATGCGCCATCTGATCTGTCAACGGTTGTGGTTCGCCAAAACGTTGCACGCGCTACATTACAACGACTTCTTTCTACTTGGCGTAACGCCTTCGGCCTGGATAGCAGGCTAATCGGGGGTGGGCGGGAGTTGCTCCCAGAGAGTGTGGACGGACAAAGGCTGCGCCT
>PLEA01000358.1 GCA_003136335.1 Acidobacteriaceae bacterium
GGTGCGGCCATCACGCTGGGCGTAACCGTCGCGACGGCGATGATTGGCGTGGCGACCGACATCGGCGACAAGATCAACCGTGAACTGCGCACCATCGGCGCCAACCTGGTCGTCACTCCGCAGGAGGACTCGCTCGACCTTGAAATTGGCGGCGTCAACTTGAAGCCTCCGACCGACGGCGCGTTTCTCAACGAAGCCGACCTGCCTAAGATCAAAGGAATTTTCTGGCACAACAACATCACGGGCTTCGCGCCCATGCTTCCGGTCAACGTTGCCATCGGGCAAGGAGGCAAGCGGCAGGACGTGACGCTGCTGGGAACTTATTTTGCGAAGCAGCTTTCCTTCGGCACGGACGCGTTCACCACCGGGGTGCGCAGCACGCATCCGTGGTGGAAGGTTTCCGGTGCGTGGGCCGAGGATGCCTCCCAGAATGTTTTGCTGGGGGAAAGATTGGCCACGAGGTTGGGCGAGAAGGCCGGAGACGAACTCAGTCTAGCGGGGCGACCGCTGCGGGTGAGCGGGATTCTTTCCACGGGCGGGGCGGAGGATGATGAAATCGTTGCCCCGCTTGCTGTCGCGCAGGAGATTCTGGGCAGGCCTGGCGCGGTGCGGCGGGTTTATGTCAGTGCGCTGACCAAGCCTGAAGACGCCTTCGCCCGTCGCGACCCCAAGAGTTTGTCGGGACCCATTTACGATCGCTGGTATTGCTCGCCTTATCCGCAATCGATTGCTTTTCAGTTGGCGGAGGCGATTCCACACTCGCACGCCGAGCAGATTCGCCAGGTCTCGCAGAATGAGGGTGCGGTTCTCACACGGATCGAAGGGCTCATTTTTCTGATTACGCTGGCAGCGCTGTTTGCGTCGGCGCTGGCGGTGTCGGCGGCCATGGCGACTACGATTTTCGAACGCCGAGCTGAGGTTGGACTCATGAAGGCTCTAGGCGCGGGAAAGGTCACGGTGGCGTCGATTTTCTTTGCGGAAGCCACGTTGCTGGCGTTGCTTGGCGGTTTGGCGGGATTTGCGGTGGGAGCTATACTCGCGCACCAAGTGGGGCGCTCGATCTTCAATTCGGATATTTCGATTAAACCGGTGCTTCTGCCGGTGATCCTGGCGATCGCGGTGATCGTGACCTTTGCGGGTAGCGCTGCGGCCATTCGGCGGGCGGTCGGTCTGGATCCGGTGTTTGCTCTGCGAGGGGAATTGTGAGCGCGCCTATGTCACACTCCGCGCGAGACCTGGCGACCAGTCGCGCGCGCGTTCGCCATACTTCAATGTTCCTGCGCATGCTGGTGCGTGCGGCGATTCTGCGGCGGGGCCGCGCCGCTTCAGCGCTATTCGCCATGGTGGTGGCAGCGGCGGTGGCCACTGCGATGCTGAATCTTTATGTAGACGTCCAGGCGAAGCTGCGGAGCGAGTTTCGCAATTATGGCGCGAATATTATTGTCGTGGGAAGAGACGGCGCTTCCCTGCCCACGGACGCGCTCTCTCGCGTGGATTCCGTTCTTGCAGGACGCGGCATTGCGGCGCCGTTTGGGCTGGTGGTAGCGCGTATTGGTGACGGTCAGCCGATTGTGGTGGCGGGCACGGATTTCGAACGCGTGCGGCAACTGGATCGCTGGTGGTCGGTTAGCAATTGGCCCTCGGTTTCGCAGCAGGCCTTGGTCGGCGTGCGCGCACTGCCGGCAGTGGCGCCGAAAAATCAGGCGTTCGATCTGAGGTTTGAGGGCTGGACTTTGCACGTGAACCCGGCGGGCACGGTGCAGACGGGAGCGTCCGAAGACAGCCGCATTTATATTTCGCTGGCAGATTTCGTGGCGTGGACCGGGGTGCAGCCGTCGACGATTGAAATCGCGGCGAGCGGCTCTCCCGAAGAAATAGCCAGCATCATGAACCAGGTGACGCAGGCGATTCCGGCGGCCGATGTTCGGCCGGTTCGGCAAATTATGGAGGGCGAAGCCCGCGTACTGGGTAAGACTCGCGCTACTTTGCTGGCCGCGGCGACACTGATCATTCTGACTGCGGCCTTGTGCGTGCTTTCCACGCTGATGGGATGGGTGTTCGACCGGCGGCGCGACTTCGCCATCATGAAAGCTCTGGGCGCGTCGGGACGGTTGCTCAATGGATTTTTCGCGGCGGAATCTGCAGTTTTGGGAGCCACTGGGGCTTTGATTGGATTCCTGATCGGCATCGGCATTGCGGCCTGGATCGGCCGGGTTAACTTTCACGCTCCGGTCGTGCCGCGTCTCAGTGTGCTGCCGGTGGTTCTGGCTGGTAGCATGGCGGTGACGCTGTTGTCAGCGATCCTTCCAATTTCACTGCTGCGCCGCGTGCAGCCGGCGGTGATTCTGAGGGGAGAGTGAAATGATTCAGATCAAGGATGTCACCAAACTCTACCCCGCCCGGGAATCGGCGAATGGCTCGGGAAAGGACGCCAGTTCCGCTTCTCTTCATGCGCTCGACCACATCTCGCTGCATGTCACGCAGGGGGAGTGGCTCTCGATCATGGGGCCGTCGGGGTCAGGGAAATCGACGCTGGTAAATTTAATTGGCTGCCTTGATCGGCCTTCGTCTGGCGAGATCTGGCTCGACGGGCAGAATGTTGCCGGGATCTCTGCCGCGGACCTGAACCGTGTGCGTGCGGAAAAAATCGGATTCATCTTTCAGCAGTTCCACCTGATTCCTTTCCTCACTGCCGTGGAAAATGTCATGCTGGCACAGTACTTTCACAGCATGACCGACGAAAAAGAGGCGGTCGAGGCGCTCACCCGCGTGGGCCTGGGCGACCGCGTCCGTCACCTGCCGTCGCAGTTGTCGGGCGGCGAGCAGCAACGGGTGTGCATTGCCCGCGCTCTGATTAATGATCCGCGAATCATTTTGGCCGACGAGCCCACGGGAAACCTCGACGCGGTGAATGAAGAAATCGTGCTGCGCCTGCTGCGCGAGTTTCACCAGCAGGGACGCACCATCGTGATGGTCACGCACGACCCGGTAGTCGCGCGATTGGCGGACCGGCGCATCGAGTTGCATCATGGCAAGATCGCGTCGCAGGAAGTCTTCTCCATGGCCGACGAGGAACAGCTCGACGAAGTTTTGGAAGAGCTGTGGGTTCTAGCCGAGCACGGAGAGATCGCCGAAGTCGAGCGCATGGAGGTTCACGGCGCGCTGCCGGTCAGCCTGGCGATTGAAAAGATGATCGAGATGGGACTGGTCGTTTCGGCTCCGCATCCAGCCCAACCGCATGATCACAAGCCGTTCGTGAATCCCTGCCACGAGGCGCTGAAACCGGTGTCTGCCTCTTCGGGCGACGGCACGCTGATTGTCGAGCTAACGCCGCGCGGGCGCGAGCGCGCGGGCAGCGTTATCCGCCGCCACAGGCTGGCCGAGCGGCTCTTTACCGACAGCCTGGCGATGGACAGCGAATCGGAAATTGAGCAGCAGGCCTGCAAGTTCGAGCACATTCTTTCCCCGGAAGCGACGGACAAGATCTGCACGTTTCTCGGCCATCCGCAGACTTGCCCGCACGGCGCGCCGATTCCGCCGGGGCCGTGCTGCGGGCGAGCCGGGGATTACGACAAGTTGATGAAGAGTCTCGAAGGGGTTCAGCCGGGCGGGCACTTTTCACGCGACGAGATGAATAAGCGATAATCATCGCTGCCGAGTTTGAATATCCAAAGAGTTTGCCCTGGTTGGTGCCTCGCCGGAAATGAACTACCTAAACCGAGAGAAATTCAGCACTCTAAATGACCAATCGGCGTACCACCATCGGCGTATTCGACTCCGGCTTTGGCGGGCTGACCGTTCTTAAAGCTTTACTTGACCTTATCCCGCGGGCGGATTATGCCTATTTCGGGGATACCGCGCGCTTGCCTTACGGATCGAAGTCGGTCGAAACCGTGGCCCGTTACGCGGTGGAAGCGGCGCACTATCTCGAATCCCACGGCGCCCAGATGCTGGTAATCGCTTGCAATACGGCGACCGCGCTGGCGCTGGACCGGATTACCGCGGCAACTCATGTTCCAGTGGTCGGAGTGATTGAGCCGGGAGCGGAGGCCGCTGGCACTGCCACCAGGAATCAGAAAATTGTTGTAATTGGAACCGAGGCCACGGTCAGCAGCCACGCCTACCGCAAGGCTCTCGAAGCCCGCGGCCTGAGCGCGAGGGAGAAAGCCTGCCCTCTGCTGGTTCCGCTGGTCGAAGAAGGATGGGTCGAGCATTCCGTCACCGAGCAGGTTGCGCGCATTTATCTGGAGGAAGCTTTCGCGGACGGATTTCGCGACGCCGATACCCTGGTTTTAGGCTGCACGCATTATCCATTGCTCAAGCCGCTGCTGCATCGCGTGGCGCCGGGGCACGTGAGCATCGTGGACTCGGCTGAATCTACCTCTCAAGCCGTGGCTTCGCGCCTGCCGCTGTTGGTGCCCGCGACTCGAGACGCCGAAGAACGGCGCGCGTTTCCGCGACTGAAGTTTTTCGTCACCGATTCGGTGGAAAAGTTCCGCCGGCTGGGCGAGCGTTTTCTGGGACATGCGATTGAGGACGTCCAGCACGTTGACCTGAAGGAATGATTTGGGCAAGTCTCAGTGAGGGTAATGGCCTGTGGGTGTTGAAAAAGTCCATTTTCCTCAAAACAGCGAAAATTTGGGGATAGAAAATGTCAGGAGAACCGAGAAAGTCGTTTGTAGGGCATCCTGACGCGA
>PLEA01000608.1 GCA_003136335.1 Acidobacteriaceae bacterium
GACATTTTAACTTGCTAACAACATGACCGCTTTTGGTGCAGTGCTCGGACTCAGTTCACAGGCGCTCTTCTTCGACTTGATGGCGGTGAAGGCCGACCAGCACTGCTCGACTTCCTTGCTGCCGCAGTGTGGGCAACCATGGTCAACCAGGCGGACTCTTCTGTGGAGTTGCCGGAGCACGGGCCGCTTCCCTCAGCTCGCGGCATCGCTTCCACACTGCCCTGCCCGGAACCCTGCCTCTGCCGCCGTGGAGTCGTACGCAATTGGAGTAGAATCAGAATCAAACTCTCCCGAGCAGTTTTCCCAGGGGGTTGCACTCATGGAAACGCTCAACGCGCCGGATACTACCCGCGGGGAAATGACCCGCATCGGCAAGTCGGTTGTGATTAAAGGGGAACTCTCGTGCAGCGAGGACCTTTATATAGATGGCCAGGTAGAAGGCACCATCGACCCGAAAGGGAACCGTCTGATCATCGGACCGAATGGGAGCGTTAAAGCCAACGTCAATGCTTGCGCTGTAATCGTGCAGGGTAAGCTGGAAGGCACTATTCATGCGAGCGACCGGGTCGACTTAAAGCAGTCGGCCATTGTCGTGGGCGATATCACGACTCAGCGCATCTCCGTTGAGGAAGGTGCGCACTTAAAAGGAAGTGTCAACATCCAGAAAGAGGCACCCAAGAAGGAAATACTGGGGACTGCTCTTTCCCCAAGTGAGGCTGCTCAGCCAACAAAAAGATGACCTCTTGTACTCTTCTAGAGCCGGTTTCATAAATACCCAGCTCCCGACACGATCTCAATCTTGCTAGTGTTGTTTCTGCTCGTCTAGAAATTTGGAACCGCCGCATTGATACACTGCCTGATGTCGCTCCCCGCCAATCATCGTCTGAATTCTTCCGCGAAAATCCCTTTGGCCAGAACGATAACTGCATCGAGGTCGTTCACATTCGACTGCTTCGTGGGCCAGATCACACGCTGTAAACTATCAGCGATTTCGCAAAACTGAGAATGGCCGTGGTGGTCCAAGAAGGGGTCCATTCTGTCTGCTAGTCGTGGAAGTAGTGAAGCTCTGCGCATCCCAATATTGGTCCGACGGATTTCTGCTGCAACCAGCCCCGAACAGAATCAGTAAACCGAGCCAGCAGGCCGCTACATCGTTGGGCCGCCCGCCCGCAAGTCATTCCCTGAGAAAGCCACGCCTCCGGCCGCTCGCCGGCGAGCGCACTCCCAGAGCGCTCCCTCTTGCTTAGCTGCCCTAGGGAGCATACCGTTAGTTGGGTGATCTTTCCTCGGTGTAGTGGAATCCTTCTCCACGTAACATCTTTGCCCGGTGGCCATGGTATTGGCGATTTTGGAGATTCTGCTCACGAATTTGTGGAGTTTCTGGCCGAGTCAGGACAGAAAATCTGGCAAGTATTGCCATTGAGTCCCACGGGATACGGCGATTCCCCATACCAGTGTTTTTCGGCATTCGCCGGCAATCCCCTATTCATCGATTTGAAAGCTCTTCGTGAGCAAGGTGTTCTGTCCGGGCCGGACTTAGCCAATGCACCGAGCCTCCCTGAGGAGCATGTCGAGTACGACCGCGTGATCGACTTCAAACAGGGCCTGCTTCGCAAAGCCGCTCATGCGTTTCTTGTGGACAGTGCCCATACTGACCGTCGCGCTTTCGACACTTTTTGCCAAAGCAACAGCGATTGGCTGGACGATTACGCGCTCTTCATGGCGTGCAAAAGAGTCTATAAGGACGCGGCTTGGGTGTATTGGGACGCGGGAATACGACGACGGGACTCCGCCGTGCTAAGAGAATGGCGGGACCAATTGTCTTCCGAGACAGAGATTCACAAATTTGCGCAGTTCGAATTCTTCCGGCAATGGGAGAAACTCAGAGCTCACAGCAGTCGTCGCGGTATAAAGATTATGGGCGACATCCCGATCTACGTCGCTCACGACAGCGCTGATGTATGGGCTCATCCTGAGTTGTTTCGTCTGGATGAGCAAGGCAAACCCAGCGCCGTTTCAGGCGTTCCACCGGACTATTTCAGCGCAACCGGTCAACTCTGGGGAAATCCTCTCTATCGGTGGGACGTGTCTGCTATTTCTGGTCACCGGTGGTGGATTGACCGCGTCCGAGCATCGCTCAAACTGTTCGACCTCGTGCGACTGGATCATTTCCGCGGTTTCGAGGCTTACTGGGAGGTCCCAGCCGACGCCTTGACGGCGGCGGGAGGCAAGTGGGTAGGGGGTCCTGGGGCGGAGTTTTTCCGAACCTTGCAAACTGAATTGAAAGAACTGCCATTTGTTGCCGAAAACCTCGGTGTGATTACTCCCCAAGTAGAAGCTCTTCGCAAGCAGTTTGGCTTCCCTGGCATGAGCCTGCTCCAGTTTGCATTCGGAAACGATCCACAAGGGCCGAGCTTCCGCCCTCACAATTATTCTCGCGAACTTGTGGCGTACACGGGTGGACATGACAACGACACCACCGTTGGGTGGTGGACCAGTTCGGGTATAGGGGAAAGCACTCGAACCGCGGAAGACATCCGCAATGAACGTGATTTCACCCGAGCATACTTGGGGTTTCAAAACGAGCTGGTCAATTGGGTATTCATTCGCACCGTCTTGGCGTCTGTGGCGAACATCGCGGTCATTCCCTTGCAAGATGTATTGGGTCTTGGCAGTGACGCCCGAATGAATTTACCGGGCACAGTAAGTGGAAACTGGAAATGGCGTTACAAACCGAAAGCCTTGACGAAGGAAATTAGTGAACAGTTACGGAGGCTAGTACTCATGTACGATCGTTGACTGTCTTTGCGTCTGGCCTTCATCAAAGTTGCGATGGCATAATGGCACATGCACGCTCAGGCGGTCCGACACGATGCGATGCCATCGAAGCAGGGCCTGATCCAGGATGAGAACCATCCGGTGCGGTGCGCTGAATGCAGCGTCGAATCTCATCTCCACTACGACAGCGAAGCAGAGGCTTCTGCCCCATTCTGTAGCATACTGGCTGACGAAATTGTCACGGCTCGACATCCGGACCACAGCGGCAATGTTGTGCTGGATCTAGCCCCTCGGGACCGGGGACAGGGACGGAGAGCCAAAGTGGTATGGTCTATCCGGATTCCCCTCGGGGCTCCCCTGAAGCAGAAGCCGGACGTTCCCTAGGAAGCCTCTATACCGGAAGGCGCCAGTCTTTAGCCGTAGCCGGGCTAGAGGGGCGACAATTCGTCCTCGTTCTCCTCTTTCTTCCCGCGAACAAACTTCTCCTCCAGAAAACGCTGCGCCAAGTCTCGGCCCCCAATGCCGAATGCGATTGCCAACCCGAGCATAAGGGCTCCGAAAGCAATTCCGAAGGCAACCAGCATGGTCTGTTCCGCCAGACCCAGTTCTTCAAAGACAATAGAAAATACGAAAACAATGATGACGCTGCGGACGGCAAGGCTAACAATCCGAGGCGAAGGCACATTCGCATTCACTGCAGCCAACAGAGCAGCGCGAGAAAAGAAGCTGGCTGCCAGCGATCCAAAAAAGAGGATAAACATCGCTACGAATAGACGCGGCAAGAAGAGAAAAAATCTTGCGATTTGCTCCTGCAGGCCCAGGATCCCGAGCACACTCACCCCCAGCAGAATGAAGCCGAGCCAAGCCACCCAGAAGGCGAACCGGCTTAACAGTTCCGACGATGAAGGCAGCGCAGCCTTGTTGAGTAGTTGAGAAGCGCCTGCGTTTTCCGAAAGCTTGTCGAACCTGATGAGCCGAAGAATGCTGCGCAGACTCACCTTCACGACGTAAGCGATCAGCCACCCTACAAAAGCCAGAATGAGCATCACCATGAGACGAGGAAGGAAGTGGGCGAAACCTCTGGCCAGCTCAT
>PLEA01000141.1 GCA_003136335.1 Acidobacteriaceae bacterium
ATTGTAGCCTCGCCTTCGTGAAGGTCCTCTCAGTCGTCGGCAACCGGCCGCAGTTCATCAAGTCGGGCCCGGTCAGCGCTGCGCTGCACGAGGCGGGCATCGAGGAGATCGGCCTCCACACCGGACAGCACTGGGATCCGGAGCTGTCCGACGTCTTCTACGTAGAGCTCGGGCTGCCCGAGCCGCGCTACCGGCTCGACCTCCATACCGCCGACGCGGAGACGATGCGGCCCGCGATCGCGGCGGTGCTCGCACAGGAGCGGCCCGACTGGACGCTCGTCTTCGGCGACACGAACTCGACGCGCGCGGGAGCCGAGGCAGCGGGCGACGCAGGCATCCGGGTCGCGCACGTGGAAGCGGGGCTCCGCAGCGGTGACCTCTCGATGCCCGAGGAGCACAATCGGATCGCGGTCCCAGGCCCGCTGCAGATCGGCTTCAATTTGGCGTTGTCGAGAGTCGGTCCACGCCGCGTAATACTTCTCGGTTACTTTCATGCTTTGGTGCCCGAGCAGTATGGCAACCCGCTCGATCGGCACGCCGCCCAGCAAGAGCTCAGTGGCGAAAGTATCCCTGAATCTGTGCGCATGACCTCCGGATACCTTCGCAAGCCAAAAGAGCTTCGCCAATCGTTTCCGCCAACTGCTAACAACACCGTCCAGCTTCCCGGTCCCGTGCCAAAACAGATGAGTCGCCGTCACTCGCGGGATTGGCGTCAAGGCTCCGGATGACAAAGTCTGGAAGCACCGTGTACACCGGAACTCCTGATTTTTGCGTGTACAGGAAGAGTTTATTTCCGTTGATTTGATCGGTTGATAGTTTCACCGCGTCGCCGATGCGCATGCCGCTGTACCTGAGCAGGAGTACAAAAGCTCCGCAGCCGATGAACGCTGTTCTTTCCGCTGGGAGTGGCGTGTTCGAGGTAGCTATTCAGTGCAGCCCGGATCCCCGCCATCTCCTCGTGCGTAAAGGGAAATGTCGGGCGTTGCTTCACTTTTGGCGATTTTAGTTTGCGTGCGAGGGCCTCCTCCACCCACTTGTTTTCGTGCGCGAAGCGATAGAAAGAGCATAGCCGCTCAAGTTTCTTCGTGCTGGAAAGCGGGCCGTCCTTCCAACCGACGCGAAAATCTCTCAACGCAGGTAGATCGATCTGCACGAGAAATCGGATTCCGCGCTGAGCAGAGAATTCATGCATGGTTCGTGCAAGCAAGCGATGCTTGCGAATTGTCGGGGCACTTAGGTAGCGCGCCTCTGCATCCGCAATGAAGCGTTGCCAAGCATCCGCAACCGTGACCGGTTCAGGTTTATTGGACTCGGCCTTGCGGTCGCCATCGGCCTATCATCGGATCGTCAACAAAGAATTCTGTTGCACGAGAATTGGAACCAAATCTTCGTTTCAATCTTTCGATTAGCCTTCGAGCAAGAACTGAGTTCGAAATGCATTCACGAGTCTGGATAGGAACGTGGGGGCCAATTCGTCTGATCTCTTCTGGCGGAAGTGCATTTTCCAAACTCTCGGTGTGTGCCTTCCAGGTCCTTTCAGACGATGCAGATGAAGCCCTTCGCGGGGGTATACGTCTTCTGAATCTCCCTTTTCGATTCGAATGTACTCAGGGCTTTCGACCACGCCCCAACCAACCGCGCCGTAACCGCTCGAATACGATGCAGGGCAACCAGTCGCAGCACGGCCTCGGATCGTTCCAAAGCCCGCCTCCCGCTGTTCTGCCGGTGTTAGCAGCGGGCATAACTCGCCAAGAATCCGCACGCCGCACAACCCGCACAAGGCCCAATAAATTACTGAAAACGGTGCTATTTTACACGACTTTATATCCCTTGTGCGCGTTGTGCGGTTGTGCGACAAACGCATCATTAGGCGAGGAATTCCCGCTTACAGTCGAGAACATCTGTTTGGCGAACATCAACCCACCCCCAGACGGCCGCGCGGCGGCAGGGGAACCGCCAAACGCGCCGCCAAGTCGGATGCGCCAAACCGTTGCTCAGCCCCCGGCACTGGACCGGCGAGCCCAATCGCGGTAAAACATTGCGGCATAACCTGCGAGCGCGCGAGCGATGGATTCAAATCGGAATCTTCGAGGGACCCAATGGCATACACGCCGAGCTTTCGGACAACGATTCATGAGGGCTTCTGGTTGGCGGTGATTTTGGCGGCTGCTTTGGCGGTCTGCTATCCGGCGCAAGCGCAGTCGGAGGGCCAAAAGGGCACGCCGAAGTTTGAGGTCGATCCCACCTGGCCGAAGCCGTTGCCGAACCGCTGGATCAACGGCCAGGTCAGCGGCGTCTGCGCCGATCGCCAGGACCACATCTTCATCGTCAATCGCAACAACATCACCGACGAGGAGAAGGAAAACGGGGTGCAGTCGCCGCCGGTGATCGAGTTCGATCCCGACGGCAACGTGGTCAATAGCTTCGGCGATTGGAAGGTGGTGCCCAATTCGCCGCACGGCTGCTTCGTCGACAGCGAAAACAACGTCTGGATCGCCAGCAACGGCGACGGCATCGCCCAGAAATATACCCACGACGGCAAAAAGCTCCTGCTGCAGATCGGCACGCGCGGCGTGGTGGATAGCTCGGACGGCAAATCACCGGCCGGCCCCTGAATTCCAGCCACACCTCGCTGAACATGCCGGCCGGCGTCGCGGTGGACCCGGCCAATGGCGACGTCTACGTGGCCGACGGCTACGGCAATAGCCGCGTCGCCGTCTTCGACAAAAACGGCAAATTCCTCCGCCAGTGGGGCCATCAAGGCAACGCCGCCGATGCCGCGGCGGGCGTTCCGGGTGCGTTCATGCTGGTGGTGCACTGCGTGGCGCTGGGCAACGACGGCCTGGTCTACGTTTGCGACCGGCAGTCCGACCGCATTCAAGTCTTCGACAAGATGGGCAACTTCAAAAAGAACATCTGGATCAAGCGCGGCGACGGAAAGTATCCCGACGTGCGGGGCACCACCTGGTGGATCGCCTTTTCGCCCGATCCCGAGCAGCGCTACATGTACGTTGCCGACGGCGGCGACGAGGAGATCAAGATCCTCGATCACCGCACCGATCAGATCCTCGGCAGCTTCGGCCGCCGCGGCCACCAGATCGGTGAGTTCACCCACGCCCACACCATGGCGGTGGACTCAAAGGGCAATCTGTACATCGCGGAGACCGACTGGGGCCGTCGCGTGCAGCGCTTCAAGCTCGTGAATGGCAATTAGCCGCGTGGGAGAGCCTGTGAGAACGCCGCAAGGCGCGAGGGTGGCGCAGAGTCGGTGACGAGCACAGCACCGGACGAGACAGATGGCTCGGCCTTGGACGCGAGAAAAGGTTTTGGGTACCGCGCCCGGGTTTTAAGGGGTGCAGCACCCGAATGCACTGAATCCGCTCCGGCGCTAGCGGCTCGAGGCGGTCTGCTTCATCTCCGACTGGAATTTCGCGCGCAGCATGTCGCGATCAACCTGCTGCCCTCGCAGATAGACCTTGTTGATTTTCCGCGTGTTGCTGATGCTGTCCAGCGGATTGGCGTCGAGCACGATGAAATCGGCCTGCTTGCCCGGCGCGAGCATGCCGGTATTGATCTTGGCGATTTGCGCGCCGTCGCGCGTGGCCGCCACGATCGCCTCCATGGGAGTCATTCCCATGGCCACCATGCTCTCCAGGTCCAGATGATTGAAAAAGCCGATCAGAAAGCGGATCTGCCCGGTGTCCGTGCCTCCGACCACGCGCATTCCCGCCGCTCGCAGCTTCATTAAATTGTTTCCTTCGAGCTGGAACTCCTTCTTGGCCGCGGCCACTTCCTGCGGAGTCCTCTTGGCCAGCGGCCGGCCCCAGTATTCCTCGATCTGCTCGGGCGAATAGAGGGCTTTGAGCAGGGGATCATCGAGCCAGGCGGGCTGCGTGCCTCCCTGGGTATCCATCCAGGCGGTAATCTCCGCCGGCGTCACCCACATTACCGGCCGGTTGTTGTTGGCCACGCGCTGCTTGACGATGGAGAGCAGCTCGTCGTCCACCGCCTCGCCACCCCGCACCGGCACGTGCAGCCATCCTTCCATGCTGTGTCGCATCATTTCTTTGGCGTTGGCCAGGGTCACGTTGTGAACGCCTACCGGCACGTTGTGCTTGTGGGCCTCGTCGAGAATCGCGTCGT
>PLEA01000373.1 GCA_003136335.1 Acidobacteriaceae bacterium
TCCTGGCTGCAGCCGGCTTTCCAGCCGGCACACGAGAGAGAGCCGCCTAAAAGGCGGCTGTGGGCAAGATTGGCCGCCTCCACTGTGTTGCAGCACGACACTACACTAGGTCTGTGACCGCCTGAAGATTTTGCAATAAAACAATTCCATTCTGAAATGTTTTGGCGCATACTCGGGGTATGGCCCGTCCAGCCCTTCGCATTGAGATTCCCGCCAAGGATCGGAAGGAATTACGAGAATTATTGAGTGGCGGCGTGCAACAGGTGCGCGTTGTGTTTCGCGCCTTGGCGCTTTCCCAACTGGCCAAGGGCGTCAGCGCGCCTCGAATCTCCGCGGTGGTTCCTTTGACTCCGCAGGCAATTCGCAATGTGGCACACCGTTACCAGAAAGGCGGCCTCGAACGCGCCCTCTACGAGAAGGCGCGGCCGGGGGCGGCCGAAGTGCTGGACGATGGCCAGAAACAGCGGATTATCGCTATGGTCTGCAGTGACCCGCCGGAGGGTCGCGCCCGCTGGACCGTTCGCTTGGTGGTCGAAGAAGCGGTGAAGCGGCGACTGGTACCCCGAGTGGGAAGAGAGACCGTCCGCGTCCTGCTGCTCCACCACGACCTCAAGCCGTGGCGGGGAAAAAATGTGGTGCGTGGCTGAACTCAATGAAGACTACATCGCCAAGATGGAGGATGTTCTGGAGACGTATGAACAACCCTACGATCCCCAACAACGCGTCGTATGCCTGGATGAGAAGCCGGTCACGTTGCACGCCGACGTCCGCCCTGCCTCTCCGGCGTTGCCGGGGCGTGAGGCGAGGCGCGATAACGAATACGAGCGTTGCGGCACGGCCAATGTGTTCTGCGCTGTGGAGCCCAAAACCGGCCGCCACTTCACCTTCCCCACGCCGGATCGTTCGGCGTTTGAGTTCGCGCGGGTCGTTTTTCAGTTGGCCCTTCGGTACCCCAAAGCGGAAACCATCCACCTGGTGATGGACAACCTGAATATCCATCGCCTGAAATCGCTCACGGTCGGCGTGAAAGCTGGCCGCGGCGCCATGCGGCACTACCGCGTTGTGAAACCTGATGGAGCGTTAGTGCGCCCGCAAGAACGCGGGACAGTGATCGTACCCGCGAAAAACCGGTAGGTTAACCGCGACTCACATAAGCAAGGTGTTCACCCTGTTGATAAGCGAAACCCAGTCGCTTAAGCGAGACGAAGCGAAGTTTGGCGCGAGTTCAAGCACGAAATCCAGGTGAAGGAAGCGCACAATGAAGCAAGGGTGAAGCGGATACTGCGGTAGTGCCTGAAAAATAAACTGAGAAATTAGTGACTTGTGGCTCAGTCCTCCTGGTTCGATTGCTCCAGAGCATCAATGCGTTCTGCCAAATCGGTAGTCTCCATCGCTTTCAGGAGAGCAGTAGCGACATACGCCATGGTGCTGCCGATCTTGGGCTCCAGTCGACCACTGTGTATACCGACCATTGCCTCTGCCAGCAGATTCTTGACTTCCTTTGCTGTTTGGGGTGGGTGCACTGCGCTCGCCTCGGGACACGGAGCATACCGGCGGTTCTTCCTCCCACCGATACGTCCCAGTTGAGCTGCCCTCTTCGGATCAGCGTGAAATGCGCAGAGACCCCGTTGCATTGCCACAGCTTTGCAAGGCTTGCCAGCCTTCGTTTTTGCTCGACAACAATCTTTGCTCAAGAATTCCTCCAATCGCTCCAATGCTCTAATCAGGGTTTTATTCGTTCCGTAGGAAGCGAAGTTTCGAGGCAATCACTGCCGCTGCATGGCTGCTCCGGCCAATGGCCGTGATGCAGGTAAAACCTATGTTCGTCCTCGCTTCGGCCTTTTATTTCGCGCATTAAGCGGGCAGTCTCGCGCTCGCTTTCCTCATACAGTCTGATCAAGCCGTTTCGGTCGATTCCGTCTAATCGACTCATCCCCATCGGCAACGGATCTGGAAATCGGTCTGGAAAGCGCCAGTGAATTGCGATGTCCTCGAGTTGCTCGTCGGTGAGGCTCTCGAGGAAACGTCCGAAGCGGAACCACCGCCGGAACCGCTGCTCTTTCTCTAAGCGTTCGACCTTGCTCTTAAGTGCTGTCATTCGCTGTCCAATCTTCACGCCGGAGATTCTGACACTTCTGGTCATTGAAACCCAAAACTCCCTCAATTCCGTCTAGTCGGTCCACCCAGGCAACGTCGCCACCCCGAATTATCGGCGTAGACCAGCCTTCTCAAGTGCTGGCTCCATCCCGGAAACCGTAAACACCTGCGGAACCTTTTCTCTCTCTATGAACTGTGAAGGTCTTAAGAATCAGCCCATGATTCCAGCCCATGATTGCTCCGGCTTGCACGTATTTGCAGGTACTTGGCAGTCTCCCGCAAACCTGTAAGTGGTTGTGGGTTTAGGTTGAACTAGGTCTGAAAAGGCTGCGCTCTGCCATTTGGCATCCTGCAGGCGGAGTGCTGGCCCGAATTGTTATTCCGGGCTTTCGGGCGGACGAGCTCCTACGCTTCTCTTAGTAAGGAAAACAAAAGCTCTTTTACCCTCATGCACGCTGGCGTGGCATGCGCTGCAAAGCGTAATCAGGTTCTCCTCTGAATCGTCCCCGGACTGGCTCCGAAATTCCTGGTGATGGACCTCGAGGTTCGACATCGTGCCGCAGGACTGGCATCTCCAGCCGTCTCGGGCCGTACTTGGTGGCGTAGTTGGTCGTATGACTCGGGATCAAGCCGCAGGCGCGAACGTTTTGGTCCGACGTGATTCACGACGCTAACTCTGCGAAATGGTTCAAAAATATCTTTCGCTCTTCACCCGGAAGAAACTTGAAGAAACGCAGGATCGATTGCAACAGGATATGCGAGTTGCCGTTTTCAAGGTTTGCGCCAGCGAGAAAGTCGGCGCAGATCATTTCTAAGCAGTAGCCGCGAGATTTGTCTGTTCCCAGCATCAGAGCGGCAGTCTCGATGGCCTGCTCGACGAC
>PLEA01000562.1 GCA_003136335.1 Acidobacteriaceae bacterium
TCCACCGGATCCGGTTCCTTCTCTCGCTTTTTCTGCAGCAATCCGTGGATCGAGTGCCGGGCTACATCCAGCGATGACTTCAGTGAGCCAAATGCGGGTCCGTCATCCCCGAACTTCTCGTCGCAGGTTTTCTTCAGCTGCCCAAGCGTTAGCAGGCAGGCGTCAAGATCCTGTTCGGCTTGCGCATAAAACTTCTTCGGAGTTTCTTCAAATGCCTTATCGAAAGACTCAGGAGCGAGCTTGCCCTCCTTGAGCAACGCGGCTCGCTTTTTCTTGGCTTCGTCGGTCTTTGCCTGGTCCTCGTAGCCCATCTCGCGGGACTGCTGGTAGTCCAGCAGGCTGTATCCTGTCTTCTCCACCAAGGGCACAAGTTTCAGCGGGATCTCCAGCTTCGTTCCTACAAATCCCAATGGTGCTCCGCGGGACTGTGCATCTCCATCTTCCAGTTCCGGGTACACCGTGTCCCAGAACTTATCGACCAGACCAAAACACAACCCCAGACCGTCCTTCAGTCCGGCAAAGCCCTTCTGCTTAAGGGATGCCTCCGTGAACCAGGTGGCAAGCTGGAGGTCTTTGGTCTTATTGGTGAGCAGGTCAGTGGTGAGTTTGATCACCAGCGGGTTATCCGCCACCTTGCGATCATGTTCGGTCAAGCCCGGCGGAGGCTGATCTTCCTCGCGTCGCGCCTCCTTGATTTTGTCGAAAACCGGATCGTAGCGCAGGTTGGCGCCGCTGGGATTAGGGCCCTCAATAGGTTTCAGCAGATCGTCGGGAAGAGGCATGATAGGTCAGGCGGCCACGGAGGCAGGGTTGAACTCGAGCGCTCGCAGTTCAAGAAATGGGATCTCTTCTTCGTCCACCAGCCACATTTTTTGGCCAAACGGGACTTGATATTCTTGACCTTCGGGTTTCTCCCAGGCGGTCACACGTCCCAGGCGCACGGCCTCATCCGGATGCTTCCACGAAAAAGGAGCCAGCACCGGGAGCAACACTTCTCCCAGCTCAGTTCCTTTAAACGATGGAGTCGTGCGCACGGCTGCCGGCGTCCACAAAAGATCTCTCAGTCGCTGCGGAGCCGGGATCTGGATGGAGGCCACATGTTCCAGCGGGAGCAGCAAGTAGTTTCCCGCGGCAAAAATCTCGAGCCGCGCCCCAGTTCTAGGATCGGCATCCGAGAAGGAACTAAACTGATTGCCGTTCGCTACGCCTCCGCGACCGGGCTCGGCGTCATCTTTCTCCGCCGGCAACTCCCCTCGTTCAAATAAATCATGGCGCTGGCGCTCGGCGTACAACGCGCTGCGATAGAGCAGAACGCCCAATTCGCTGGACGGTCCGGCGTTCCCCAATACTTCCAGTTGCTTGTCCGCGCGTTCGTATTCGCCCGCAAAGCAAAGGAGTTCGAACAGAAAGGTGCGGCGGCGGATGTCGGCAGGATTATCCCGCAACTCCGCGCTCAAAACTTTGATAGCATCGGTGAGCCGGCCTGCTCGATACAGCTCTTGTGGATTCATCGGTCACCCACGATAGAAAATGGATTTTGCCAACAACTCCGGCTCGTTCGCGAGAAAGATACACTCCCGCCCGGAAGTTGCTGTAGAGCATGGAGGCACCCCCTCCAGCCGGTTTGCTGGCCGCGAAGGTGCCTCCAGATTCGTACTCGTCAGACTATGTCGTCTGCACCTTAGCGGCGTTGTAGGTCGCGGTGCCTGCGGCCGTGACTCCACCAGTTGAGGAATCCTGCGTGGAGTACTGATACGCGATCTGTTCGTACGCGATGCTGACACTTTGGGACGGGGTACCTTGCCCCCCACCACCGGTGCTTTGACTCGTGATGAAGCAGTTCGTGAATGTGACTTCTAGGTATTTGTAGGGTTTCCCGTCACCGCCGGTCTTGCGTCCGACGAACGTGGTTGTGGCGATGGGTTTACCGGTGTATAGGTCTTTCAGAATAAAAGCGCTCGCGGCGTCCAAGGCGCAAGTGAAGCTGAAGTCCGACAAGGAAGCCTTGCCGGCCGACAGACCCTTTCCGCCTATGTCAGAAGGGCTCGAGGCACCAAACGAAAAACTCTCCAGTTCGATGTAGTCTGTCATGTCGACAGCCTGCGATTCCCCTTTGATTCCATCTATCTTCACATAATAGTCGCTGGGCATTTTGCAATTCCTCCTCAGGTTATACGGTTCAGATTGCAAGGATCCCTTCGAATCCTTGTTTAAAGCGTTCGCCAAACCACACGTGATTACTTCTTGGCAGAGGCCGGCAACTCAGCCACCAACCGGAGCGATACGCTAAGTTCGTCGAGTTGAAAATGCGGTCGGAGATAAGCAACAGCCCGGTACACCCCGGGCTTCCCTTTCACTTCTTCCACATCGACACGAGCTTCGCGCAAGGGGAACTTGGCCTTGACCGACTGACTGGCCGTATCGTCCTCGGTCACATACTTGGAGATCCAGCGATTCAGGAACCGCCAGGCCTCCTCGCGTGACATGAAGCCGCCGATCTTATCCCGCATCATCGCCTTGAGATAATGCGCGAACCGGCAGGTGGCCATCATGTACGGCAACTGCGCCGAAATGCGCGCGTTCGCCGAAGCCGAATCGCTGTCGTAAAGCTTCGGCTTGTTGCAGGACTGGATGCTGAAGAATGCAGCCTTGTCCGTGCCCTTGCAATGCACCAGCGAGACCAGTCCCTGATCGGCCAGTTCTTTTTCCCGGCGGTCGGTGATGGCAATCTCGGTGGGACACTTCAACGCCACATCGCCTTCGTCGGTGCGGAACGTATGGGAAGGAAGCCCGTCCACCAGGCCGCCGCCCTCCACGCCCCGAATGGCTACGCACCACCCGTAGGTGGCGAATGCCTGCGTCATTTTGGACGCCAGCGCGTAGGCGGAGTTGCCCCACAGGTATTTCTTGTGATCGGTGCCATCCACTCCCTCTTCGAAGTTGAAGCCCTCCACCGGTGCCGTGTCCCGGCCATAGGGCAGGCGCATCAGGATACGCGGGCAAGTCAGGCAGACATACTTCGAGTCTTCACTCTCGCGGAAGCCCTTCCACTTGGCATACTCGGTACTGTCGAAGATCTTGCCGATGTCCCGAGGCTGGTCCAGGTTGGTGAAGCTTTCCATGTTGAGCAACTCCGAAGACGCTGCCGAAAGGAACGGAGCGTGGGCGGAGGCCGCGACCTGAGAAACTTTCTCCAGCAATTCCAGGTCTTCCGGATGTTTGCTGAATTCGTAATCGCCTACCAGGGCGCCGAACGGCTCGCCGCCAAAAATGCCGTACTCTTCCTCGTAGACTTTCTTGAACATCGCGCTCTGATCGAACTCCGGAGCCCGCTGCAGATCGCGCAGCAAATCCTTCTTCGAGGCGTTCAGAACACGGATCTTCAGTTGGGTGCCGGTTTCCGACTGATCCAGAAGATACTTGAGTCCGCGCCAGCTCGATTCCAGTTTTTGGAACTGGGCGTTGTGCAAGACCTCGTTGAGTTGGATCGAAATCAGATGGTCGATCTGCGCCACCCTGGCGGAGATCATCTGGTCGGCATCGCGCCCCAGGGTCATCGACCCTTCGAGGACTTGAGCGACGAATTCCTTGATCAAACCCTTGCCCCGCTCGCGCGCGGAGGGGTCTGCGAACCGTCCCTGTTCAACAATCTGGTCGAGAATACTCGACTCCGCGGCCTGTTCGATAACGGCCGTATTACCAGCAACTTTCTGGTTCTCAGGCATTGGGTTCTCCCTTCCCGACTTCGGACTTGAGTTTGTCAAGCTTATCGGTCTTGCTGACTGCGTCGAGCAAGGCCTCATCCAGTTTCTCGTTGGTTTGCAGCGTGCCCTTCAGGTCATTGAGCCGCGTGCGCAGGTCCAATAGTTCCTTCAAAGGCTTCACCTGCCGCGCTACCTGCTCGGGCTCGAAGTCTTCCAGGCTCTTGAACCTCAAATCCACCTTGAGTTGGCCGGCGTTGGAATCTTCGCTCAGTTTGTTTTCGACCGCGAACGAGAGATGCGGCTTCATGCTCTCGAGGACGGAATCGAAGTTGTCGGGCGTCACCTCGACGAATCGCCGCTCTTTGAGCTTCGGCAAAGGTTGTTCGGGTTGCCCGGTGAAGTCTCCGAGAACGCCGACTACGAAGGGCAATTCCTTAATTTCAATTGCGCCTCCGGTCTCGACGTCATAGGTGATCTGAACGCGGGGCGGACGCACCCGGTCCAATTTGTGCTGTGTGCTCGGTTTTGCCATATTATCTCCCTACCTCTTCGAGTTTTCGAGGAAGTGCGTGTGATGGTGCAGGTATCACTAATCCGATTTTGTAGTCAACCAGGGGAACGTTGCGATCAGGGGAAAAACGCCCCAAAAGGGAAAGCGGCCAAGCCTCTCGCCGTCTGACCGCACGGGTCGTGGAGAAGGGTTTATCACAAGGTCCAACCGCAGTCAAGCACTAAGCCAGTTTTTCTCACAGAAAACTACTTTCCACGAAATAGATCGACGTTTCACGCCGAATTTCCTCGGGCAGGATCGGGTTTGCGACCGGCCAAACGTCGCAGGCGCACCGAAACAGGCCATGTGCTCTGCTATCCCAGGCCTGAAAAGTCAGCGGGAAGGCTAACCCCGCCACCGGCCAGCAAGCTCTCGCAGCGGATCGGCAATGGACTGAAATCGCATGACCCGCACCCGATCACGGTCCTTGACGGACATCAGCGGAGTCAATCCTTCCTCCAGAATCCGCTCGGCTGCGTCCTCGGTAAGCAGCAGCTCGGCGCAAGGCTTCGACTCGGACTCATCATCCTTTCCATACACATGCAGCGGCAATCTATCCATTTCCGTCACCGTGCCTGGATGCATTTCCCATCCGTCCTCGCTGAAGGCCTGGGCAAGCATCAAGGCAACCGCGAAAGCAGGATTCCCCCACAAGTAGTCCTCATGCGCAGGCAACTCCGGGAATTCCTCGAAGTCGAACGATTCCACCGGAGACGTTTTCTGCCCGTAGGGCAAACGCAGCAAGAATCGCGGAAGCGCCAGTGCAACCGAGTCTGCTTCGGGCCGACGTCGGAGTTCGGTCCAACCACCGGATAGCTTCTGGGGCATTTTCCAATCTCGTGGATGCGGGTTGGAGGCCAGTGCAGAACACCCCAGTAGGCGAGCGGTGGCTTCGGCAAGAAATGGCGCGCGGGCGCGATGCCCGATCTCGGCCATACGCGACAGTACTTCCGCATCGTCGTTCCCCGGGCCGAAGCTGTAGCTGCCCACAATGATCGACCAAGGCTCGGCCCCGGCGGTCTCGACGCTCTGCTCCACCAGCAGGCGATACATTCCCGTGTCGCGCAGGTTTGTGGCGCCTTTTAGATCCGCAGCCAGTTCCTGCTTCGAGATATCGATCAGATAAAGCTTGAGCTGTGAACCGGTTTCGAGTTGCCGAACCAGAAGAAAAGCCGCTCGCCAGATGGCCTCCAGCGCCTGGAAATTTGGATTATGGAGAACCGCCCTCATCAATGCGCCAACGCCGCGATCGATAACGCTTAGGATCTCCGGCTGCCGGGCATCCGGCGTGCTTACCAGATGTTTTGCGGCGACGCGTTGCGCGAACGCGCGGACTTCATCGGGCTTGCGCCTGTACCGATCCTCGGCCACTCGAGATTCGGTCTGCTCGATCATTTCATCCAGCAAGCTGCCAGAAGCCAACCGCGCGGCGTTGGGCTCAACCATGGGCGGGTTGTCGGTCCTCCGCGGCTCCGACACCGGGCCGGGAGAGCGCAGCCCTAATTCATCCGCCGCTTCCTGAAACGTCGACGGATCCGCCAAGCGGCCTCGCAACTCTCGCAGTTTGCCGAAAGCCTCAAGATGCTGGAAAATCCGGTCGGGATGGAAGTCCTCAAGTTCAGAAAAACGCAACTGCAGAGAGCCATCTCCAATCGCCAACTGAATTTCAGCGCCACTCCGGGCTAGCACTTCGTCGAAGTTGTCTCGATCCACCAGCACGGCGCGGCGCTTGCCAATTGTCTTCGCTTCTGAAATCCCGCGGTTGGCGCGCCCACTGAAGTCGCCAAGAATCGCGATACGAAAGGGAGTTTCCGGAGTCGGACGGGCGCCCGAACTATCTCCGCCGGCCGTCAGGCTGATACCACCGAAATCGAAATCTTTCGGCATGGACGACTCCTTGGGGAGGTTTACTTAGGACGTACTGCAACGATTTTCAACCAGCCAGAATCGATGCGAACACATGCCGGCAAGTCGCTAATGTTGGTCGTTCTGAATCAGATCGAGCTTGCGCAATCCGTCTTTCGCTTCCAGATTGTTAGGCTGCAACTTCAGCACTTTGCGATACTCCCGACGGGCCTCGGGGTAGCGACCGTCTCCCGTATCTTTCACGGCCATGCCGAGCAAACCAGGAATGTCGTTCTGCGACAAGCCTCCGGATTCCTCGACGATTTCCGGTTCCACCGAATTATCTTTCTTGTTCTTGCCGCGATTATCTACCGACGCCTTGGCCGGCGGACGTGGCTTAGCAACCACTGCGGGCACATTGGCGGCTGGTTTTACGGTCTCCGATTCCGGCCGCGGCGTCTTGGCCTCAGGCTCGGGCGTGGCTGTCGTCCCTTTGTCTGAACCTTCGGTTGCAGTCTGCTCTTGCGGCAGCTGAATCGGAAGTCTCGAATTGTGCGTAGGACGGTGAAACACTCCAATCAGTGCAGCCACCAGAACCACCGCGACCAGGCCAACGATTATCCTTGTGCGCGTTATGAGCGGGCGCTCTTCAAGTTCATCAAGCCCTTGCAGAATGGAAGTGCCCCGGCTCAACTCTTCGGCAGTCGGTGCGCGATGTTGTACATGCCGGGAAGCAGTTTCGGACCCGTCCTTGAAGACAAAGTCCGCCGTACCCGCAATCGGCGGCACCGCTTGGCCCGTCCGTTCACGACGCGCAAAGCGCGAATCAACCATCTGCGAATCAACGATCACGGTAGCGCCAGCCGCAGGACCGTCTACAGTTCGTGGTTCAGAGGCATCCACCACGGAACCTTGTAACAGCGCAATTTGCTCCGGCGTCGTCCACACCAACTCCGTCAACTCAGTCTGCCGATCGCCCATGACAGTTGTCAGGGGCGGAACGGGATGAAACTCTACGCCCGGAAGATCGCGTAGACGCTCCGAAATATTCTCCGCCAGCAAAATCTGACCCGGCTTCGCCTGCCCCAGCGTCTGCTGCACCGTCTCTGTGCTGAAACCCGTGGGATCGCTCGTCCTCGGTTTATAAATCAGAATGGCAGCCCCGACCCGCTCGCTAGGTCGGCACGCCAAAAATTCCAGAACTGAAGTCTGAATCCGCTTGGCGGCAACAATTGCTTGCCTGGAACCATCGAAGTGCGCGCCCAAAATTGCGGGGGACTCCTCCGCAATCCGGCCGCGGCTGGCCCCCACCAGGTCCGCAATCATGTAAACCAAAACGCTGTCGGTCTTCCATGTAGGAACCGTCCTGCGGTCCGGCCGTTGCGGCCCCCACAGCCGAACCACGATATCGGTTGCATCCCCACCTTGCTCTGTGCTCCACAAACCAGGGGAGCGGTCTGGGTTCGCGACAGGGTTCGCGACCTCGAATTCCCGGCTGTCGGTTTTCTGCTCGTACTGCGCCATGCTTTGGGCTTCCGACTCTCTGTAAGTGGGTTGTAGGTTACTTCAAATTGGTGGCGCAAGCAAATGTTTACCGCACCCACTCATGGCACTTTTGTGCCCCGCGACCACCACTATGGCAGGCTTGACTTCGCATAAACAGTGAGTATGATACTCCCCACCTGCGTAGGCTAGATCTTATGGCGTTTGCCGTCACCCCGGGGAGTATATGCCACCACGTCCGATGTTTGATGCACAATTGTGTCCGCTATCATTTCTGAAGAGAAGTTCAGTAGCACTGCTCTTTGTTGCGCTGACAAGTCCTGCGGTCCACTCCAAGGACGTTCCACTTACAGCCATCGAGCTATTTGATGGAGCGAACGGCGCCGCCTTCGTTCAGGTTTCCGGATTCCTGATCAATGGCAAGGCCGAAGTGCGTTCTTGCGGCGGGGCGACCGAGATCAACAAGTCCACGTATGGCAAGCTCCAGAAGATTCCACTGAACTCCTCGGTGACGTCTCTCGAGCGGGATGCCAAGGGAACCATGAACCTGGCGCGCGGTTCCGCCGCTGAGTGCGTGGTTCCTTCCAATTTGAAGTTCGACAAGGACGAAACGCTTACTCCCGCGCAACTGGCGGATCGTGCCACGCTCACGGGCCAGGTTCTGAGCTCGTCGCCGGCGGGAACAACGGCGGTGCCGCCCTTCAAACCGACGGTAAAGATCGTATTCGTTTCGGCAGCCGATACCGAACTCGCAGAGTTTCTTCGCGGAAGCCGCGCTCACTCGGTTGCCCAATGGCAAGACTATCTCAGCCGGTACCCGAAAGCCGCGCATACCGATTCCGCCAAACAAGCCCTTGCCGCGCTCCTGTTGAAAGAGGGCGAAGACGGACTCGCATCCTATCGCAACTCCGCCTCCGCCAGCTCTCCCGCCGATTCTGACCTAAGGACAGCTTGGTTGCGAGCCGATCAGGTACACGAGCTGCTGCCTGCCAATGACGGGGCTGCCAAACTCCGCGAGAACGTGCGCTCAGAGTTGGTGCTGGTTACCGACAAAGCTCGCGCTGAATTGCAGGCCTATAAGCAGGCGCTCTCTGCTCACACAACCGGATACGTTCATCTCGCCAATGCTCGCCAGCTGGCCGACCACGCCTTGGAGGTCGACCCCCATTTTGACCAGGGTCTGACTCTGCAGAGCGCGATCGCCGCCGAGACTAAGCGGGTCGACACAGCCTTGCACAGTGCGGAGACGATGATTGCCGCCCAACACTATGATGACGCCGTAGCGGCTGTGGCCGAGTTTCGCGCCTTCGCCGACGAAGAACCGCGCATCTCCACCATCATCGACGCCTCTTACAAATACCACTTCGATCGCGGCAAGGCCGCTGCCGCGAGCCAGAAATGGCATGACGCGGTGCAGGAGTTTCAGAAAGCTTCCGACCTCAAGCCCACCACCGAATCGGCGAACGCGCTCAAGCAGGCCCACGCGGAATTCCTCTCGTCCACCAACCAATCTGCCGCGAACACCGCTTTGCAGCAGAGCTCCGCCTTCGAGCAGGAAAAGCATTCCATCGAAGCCTACGAAGTTCTCGCCAATCTTCCCGAAACCCAGCGTGCTCTAGTCAAGGACCAGATGCTGGCACTCGAGCCCAACTACGTGAAGAGCGCCTCGGACGAAGCTAAGAAACTGAAAGACGCTCACATTCCAATCCAGGGACGGATGGACGAGATTGACGTGCAGAAGGCATATAACTACTTGCGTTCAGCCTGCTCCTTGCGGCCCGACGATCAGGATCTGAAGCTCCGCCTCGACCTGATTTCTCAGACGCTCAGTGACTACTACGTCGTACAGGCCAAAAAGTATCTCGAGAAGCCGCTTGGATCGGGAGTCGGCGTCGCGTGGCTCTACCTGAACGAAGCCCAGCAATATAAGTCGAACCGCGACGACGTTCGCGACGAGCGCACCAAAAATACTGCTATCCACAATGTCCGTTCCACGCTCTCCATCAAAGTCACGTTCCGCGACCAAACTTCGCGGCGAGACAGTTCGCGTTTCGCCGATCAACTTTCCGACGCGATTGCTACCGGCCTGGAGTCCACAAACCTCCCCGTCAGAATCGTCCGGCAGACCGATGCGACCCCTGTGGATCCGAACTTCCAGCTTATCGGGGACGTGCTCGAACACCGGTCGCTGCCGGTAGTAACGGTGGATTCGATGGACTCAGAGTACCGTGCCGCCGAGAGGGAAATCCCCAACGACGAGTGGAATAAGGCGAACCGCGATTACGAAATCGCCAACCTGGATTTGCAAACAGCGCAAAAGGTTCTGGAAGGAGTTCAAGCCCACGGCAAAAAGAAAGAAATGGCCGATGCTAACGCCGCCGTCGAACAGGCTCAGAAGAAGGTGGAGGAGTCCCATCGCAAGCTCGATACCATCCCCAAAACAATTCTTAATGACGTGGTCAAACCTTACACCTACACCCGCAAAACCATCGACTTGAGCGCAGTCGTCGAAATTGCATTCCGCATCATCGATTCCAACGGCAATACCATCGCAACGATTCCATCCGTCAAAAAAGAGACCCAAAAGCAGTTCACCGTGCTGGACAACGTGAAGCCAGAGGACACCAAAGGCGTCAAACAAGCCGGTGCGCCACCCGATGAGGCCCAATTCCTCACCGACGTCGAAATCGCAGCCCGCATCGCCTTGATTAAAGTAGTGAAGGAGAAGGTCGAGTCGCTCCCCGGCAACATTATTGCTCTGGCCCGCAAGCACCTCATGGACGGCGATACCGAGGGCACCGCCGAATCCTACATTCTCTACCTCAACTCCACTCCCGACACTCAGACGACAGAGCGGGAGGAAGCCAAGAAGTTCCTGCGCGACCAGTTCAACATGGTCTGGCCGGGCAGTTCCGCCTAACCAGCATTAACCTAACCAGGATTCACCGAACCAGCATTAACTTCGCGCTGGTACTGCCAGTGCGGCAGTAGTAGACTTGTTCTCGTTCTTCGGCATTGGTCATTCCGCTATCATCAATGCCTCTGAGAAAGTGCCCCCCGCACCTTCTGAGATTTGCTGCCTAACTCCCGTGACTGCTCCAAATATTAAACGCATCGGAAAGTACGACGTGCTCGACCTTCTCGGTCGCGGTGGCATGGGTCTGGTCTATCGCGCGTTTGACCGTCAACTGAATCGCGAGGTAGCGATCAAGACGGTGACCGAGGGCTTCACCGGCGACCAGGAAATGTTGCAGCGTTTCTATCGCGAAGCCGCCAAGACCGGTGCGCTAAAGCATCCCAACATTGTGATCGTCTACGATTTAGGCGAGCAGGATGGCTTTCCCTACATCGTGATGGAATACTTGTCCGGCGATCCGCTGGACAAACTCATCCGCTCCGGCCAGTCGCAGCCGCTTGCGTTCAAGCTGAAAATCGTCGAGCAGGTCTGCTACGCGCTGGGATACGCCCATCGCAACGACGTGATTCATCGCGACGTCAAACCCGCCAACGTCATCGTGCAGCCCGATGGGATTGTGAAGTTGCTGGATTTCGGAATCGCCCGCCAGGAAAAGTACGACGGCCATCTCACGCGCACGGGACATGTCATCGGCACCATCCAGTACATG
>PLEA01000580.1 GCA_003136335.1 Acidobacteriaceae bacterium
GAGAGCTTCGGCAACCAGTACATCAAGGCCACCAACGTCCGCCCGCAATAATCGCTCACTGTCCTGGATGACTGGGCTCAAACAGGCCGAGCCCGGGAAATCCTGAGAACCGCAAGAAATGTTTTGATCAGACATACCCTAAGTGAAACATGGTTGACCAGCAAGGCAGCTACGAAGTGAACATCGCTTGCCGTCGAATACGTTTTGCTTGGGGAACCGCTCTTCTCGTCTTGTCCCTCGCGTGTTTCAGCGCCGGGCAACAAGCCGACATCCAGAATCTGGTCACGACTGGGAACCTAGAAGGCATGCGCTGGCCGAACTTCAGCGACTATCGCAACTGGCTCCAGAAGTTCTACCAGCCGACAGGATTCGCTCCTGCATGGGTCCAAGACTCGCAACCTGGCCCGCAAGCCCTGTCGCTGATCGAACGTTTTAGGAATGCAGGGATGAAAGGGCTCGACCCGGAAGATTACGACGCATCGCGATGGGAGGAGAGAATCCGTGCGTTGCAAGGCTCGCCAAGTGGCCCGGCAGCGGCACGTTTCGACGTGGCGCTCAGCGTCTGCACCATGCGCTATGTGTCCGACTTGCGTATCGGACGGATCAATCCAAAGCATTTCGACTTCGGGCTGAGCGTGGCACAGAAAAAGTACGACCTGGCCCAGTTCTTGCGCGACCGGATCCTGACCACTTCGAACCCGCAAGCGGTGTTGGACGAGGTGGAGCCTCCGTTTGCCGGTTATCGCCGGACTGAGCAGGCGCTAGCGCGCTACATCGAACTGGCACGCACCGACGACGGGGAGAAGCTTCCGGACGTTACCAAGCCCATCGATCCGGGCCAGTCGTACGCGGGTCTGCCTCGCTTGGCCCGTTTCTTGCGACTCGTGGGCGACCTGCCGGGGGATGCCACGGTTCCAAGCGACACTCAAACTTACAGCGGGACGCTGGTGGATGCCGTGAAACGCTTCCAGCGTCGCCACGGCCTCGATGCGGATGGCCGCCTCGGTCCCGCCACCGTCAGACAATTGAATGTGCCACTCCAGGACAGAGTTCTCCAACTGCAGCTCACGTTGGAGCGGTGGCGCTGGTTACCGGCCGAGTTTTCCGCCCCGCCGATCATCGTTAATATTCCCGATTTCCGACTTCGAGCCCTCGATGAAAACAACAAGGTCGTGCTGGATATGCGTGTAGTCGTCGGCAAGGCGATGCGCACGCAGACGCCTGTGTTCACCCGCGATATGAACTACGTTGTTCTGCGCCCCTACTGGAACGTGCCCCCCAGCATTCTCCGCAGCGAGATTGTTCCTGCCATCCAGCGTGATCGCGGCTATATTGCCCGCAAGAACTACGAGGTCGCTACATATGACGGCAAGGTGGTTACATCAGGACACATTTCCGATGATGTGTTAGCGCAACTGAGAGCAGGCAAACTCATGGTGCGGCAGAAGCCCGGCCCTTCCAACGCGCTCGGCCTGGTCAAGCTAATTTTCCCGAATGAGCACAACGTCTATCTGCACAGCACACCTTCTCAGGATCTGTTCTCGCGGTCCCGCCGGGATTTCAGCCACGGCTGCATTCGCGTCGAAAAGCCCGCCGAACTGGCCGCTTGGGTACTGCGCAACAATCCAGGATGGACGCTGGAGCGAGTGCAGCAAGGAATGCAGAGCGGAAAGGACGATGTTACCGTGAACCTCGTGAAGCGTGTCCCGGTCTTCATCGTTTACGGAACGGCCCTCACCTACGAAAACGATGAAGTCCATTTCAGCGATGACATTTACGGACACGATGCCAGCCTGGCGGCGGCGCTGGCCAAGGGTTATCCCTACCAGTAATCCCTTGCCCAACTACCAGCGCCGGACGCGCCCAACGTCGACGTGCACGAAATTCGAAGCTGCATAGTAGCCGACACCCCCACGATGCAGCCCGAGGGCAGCGTCCCTCAGTTGTGCGGTAGGAATCCCGGGTACACGGATGTCGATGGCCATCGCCCGCATGTGGAGACTGTAACGCGCCACGCCGTGTCCATGAGTGCGGAGGAATTCGTTGCTCCACGGCGTGCGATAGCCGCACACGACATCAATCTCAAGATCGGGATTCCCGAGTGCAGTCGTCAAATCGTGGAGCAGGTCGAATACCCGGGGATCATAATCATGAATTTCGCCGGTGCGGTGGTCGCGCAGATAACGGTTCAAGCGCTCCAGCGATTCCTGATCGTAGCCTTCGCCATTGCGGTAGACGACGTTCAGTCGCTCTCCAGTATGTGTGTGAAAAAAATGCAGGCGGTACGGGCTGTCTGCCACCGCCTCCAGTTTTGGCTCGGAGGCGCGCGAGAGCAGTCCGCCGGCGAAGATCAGGGTCAAAAGAACAAAACTGCGAAGTTTCCTTGACGACCAGGGCAATTCAGAAGGCTCCAGAAATAGACTGGCCACCCCAAGGTGGCCTGAATCCATTGTACCAAGCTACTGATCTGAATTTCCTCTGCTACTGCGGTTCGGTTGAGGGCACGACATCCGCCATGGGCTGCGCAGAATTTTCGGTAGAAACATGAAGATGAGGTGTTGCGAAATCGGCGCGATGAAGGTAAGATTGTCTTACCATGCAGACCAAAGTTTCCACGAAGGGACAAGTCGTTCTTCCGGGGCCACTTCGGCGCCGCCTCGATATCCGTGCAGGCGATCCGCTGGACGCCAATATAGAGGATGGGAGTATTGTATTGACGCCGCGCAAAAAACGGACTCATCGAGCAAGACTTGTGACGGACCCGGTTACCGGACTACCGGCGCTGAGCGCGGGCCCAAACGCGCCGACGTTAAGCAGCAAGGAAGTTGAAGAGATCTTGGCAAACTTCCCATGATCTACTTGCTCGATGTGAATGCTCTGGTCGCCCTCGGGTTCATTAATCACGAATTCCACGCTCGCGTTGCTTCCTGGGTCCAATCGAGTAATGCACCGCAGTTGGGGAGTTGCTCGATCACCGAGCTCGGATTTCTGCGTGTGCTAGCCCAAGCCCCGGCCTATGGATTCACCGTCGCTCAAGCGCGCACACTGTTGCTGCGTCTTAAGGAGGGCCGCACCTCTCGCCTCACATTCATTGCAGACGAACACGATGTTTCTCATCTTCCGGGTTGGGTCAGAGCGCCTAAGCAAATTACCGATGGTCACTTGAGCAAGCTTGCTAGCGCGAAGGGTGCGATCCTAGCAACGCTAGACGAGAACATTCCTGGATCATATCTGATTCCGAGATAGTGTTTGCTTTGTTGGCACGGCATTTGCTGCAGACACCCATACGCCTTTCCCCATTTCTGGAACTGGGTGAAGTGGGTCGTTAACGAGGCACTCGCCACGCGACGGATTTGTACGCGACCGATACGCTCGCGGCAATAGCGTTCATCTCGAATCTTCTCCCACATAGCTTCGGCGCTCGCGAAAAGTTGACCACGTCTGCTTTCCAAAACTGACCCGGGCAATCTGTAAGCAGAGTCTCAAAATGCGGATCTGCCATGGTAATTTCCGCAAGGGGCGCCACCGGGGATGGGCACGCGGAGGCGGGGCAGCGATTTTGACTACGGTTTGGGAATCGCTCCGCGAAACTAGAGTTGAGTTTTCAAGGCCATGTTTCTTCCTGAGCGCCTTGAGCCAACGCTCAACCTCGATCGGCTCGACGGTGAGTGCTGGCGCCGTCTCCCAGCGGGGAATCCCTGTGAAGCGCACGCCTTAGACATCGAACTGGGCAGGTTGGCCACCAGCGAAAAATCAGCACGACATTTCGTTCCGCTCAAATGTGCGGCACGGGCTATTTCGATGTGAAGAATACGCCGACACAAGCACAAAGCAGCACCGCAGCGGCAATCCAACCCATCCCTTTCAGGTACGGCGGGATGAGGTTTCCCATAACCTTCCGGCTAGACGCCATGGTCATGATGACTGCCATCAGCGGCGCGGCAACAACTCCGTTTAGAATCGCGGCCCAGAACAGTGCCTTCACGGGATCGATGTGCACGAAATTCAGCGGCACGCCAATCTAGGGTCGCTACCGCGACGGCAGCATAGAACCGGACAGCTTCCCCAGGCTTACGCTCCAGGCTCGTTTTCCAGCGGTGCCTCCCCAATTCCGTAGCACGCGGAGGCCGCCAGGACGGCCGCTTGAGCGCGGCAAGAGGCTCAATCAGACGGAACTGAAAAGGGCGATTGCGAGCACGGTTCTTGTTGCTGGTTACGTTTTGCACGGGGCCTGCTCTGCAGAGAATCACTGGGCGATCTTCGAGGGATGGACTCTGACTGCTTCCTACAAACTGGCAGTCGCGACAAAGGATGAGCTCGCAGAGGAGTTCTGGTCTAGGTGCCGTCATTGGCCTATACGTGTAGTTTTTTCCCGGTCTTGCCATCTTGGTTGGGGAGAAATGAGCCTTTTGCTCAGCCAACTGAGAGACCAGAGAACCCCGCAACCATTCACTGCCCCGCGTACTGGGGTCAATAATCTCAATGCCGCAGCGTGATTGATTTCAACAAATTTGTCGAAGCGCATCTGCAGCAAGACGAAGCCGGGGTCGAGCAAGTATCTGGCCACGAACGGATGATTTCGCAGAAAATGTGTTCCATCGATGTTTCTCCGCCAGGCCTGCCAACGTACCGGTAAAGGCGTGAACCCAACTGTTTAGTGTCTAGTTTTGCTCAGACGAAAACCGGAATCCAACCCTATCATGTCTGCATGGGTAACCCTGATGCCGTACGTGTCCGATAGGAGAAACTATGTTAGGTATGGGTGTGGTCGGAACAATTATTGTCATTCTGGTAATTGTTTGGCTCGTGCGTCGCGTGTGAAGCAATTTTCTCAACAGTAAAACTTAACGAGAGCAGCAGGCGGACAACGATTGCGTGTTGGCTCGTTGAACGAGAAACGGGGAGTACTGCTCGAGATTCAAGCAGCCTAAAAGAGCGAAGATCTGAAGCTCGCAGAGCGCGAATTGGCTGGGCTTGAAGGAGTGCGGAGGGAAGATCGATGCCACGTAAACTCGCCCTTTGGTTTGTGTTGTTGATTGTTGGATTTCTTACTGGATTCATCCTGCAATATGCCAGACTGCAGCAGGCACAGCAGGAACTGTCTGCCTCAACAAAACAATTGGGATCCTGTCAGGCCAGCGAACAATTCTCGCAGCTTCGAGACACAGCGACAGTGATGTTTCTGGAGGCCGTGCAAAAGAACTACGGAAAGGCCGGGGAGTACTCGAAAGAGTTCTTCGATCAAGCTCAGCGAATTCTGAGCAGCACGGAGGATCCCGCACTTCGCAACTTGCTTCGTGACACATTGGCGACCCGCGACCAGATCACGGCGGATCTGGCAAAGGGAGACGCCGCGGCACTTTCAGAAATGCAGCCAGTCTTATCCAAGATCGAGCAGACCGCGAAGCATTAACGAGAGCAGCCCCTTGCGCGTTGCGCGTGAGCAACGGTTTGGCGCGGATCCCGCACGCAAAACTAGCGCAAGTCCGCTCCACTCAGGTCCATGCGGTCAGTTCGCGTCGATGTCGAGAGTACTCAGTCTGCCAGCTCTCCCGCACTCAGCGGAGAATCGCGTGCAAAAGCTATTCCGAACGCATGAACATGCTCCGGACAGAGCCCGCTTAACCTATTTCTCAAACACTTTCTCGATCTGTCCTACCTTTTTCTCAACTTTGCCGGTGTTTTTTTCGGCGTTGCCTTCGGCCTGTAAGTTAGGATTGTTCGTGACTTTGCCGGCCGTCTCTTTGACTTTGCCTTTCACTTCGTGAACGGTGCCTTTGATCTCATCTTTCGTACTGGGATTCATGTGTTTTCTCCTTTTCGTTGAATAACATTAAAGTCCGTACATCTCACGTCGAGATCTTCTCCCTTACATTCGATAGCGTGTTCGTCCTTACAGTTTCAGCAATCTGTCA
>PLEA01000631.1 GCA_003136335.1 Acidobacteriaceae bacterium
ACCTATCCTGATGTTCGGTTGCATGTGGGACACCAGCCCACCGCCAAACGCCTCGCTGCGCTCGGCGGTACTGCCGAGGCGGCTGCCCCCACACGAGCACGGCACGACCCTGATTTGGCCCACGACGCCGCGAAGCACATCCCCGGTTCGATCATGGCAGACACGAGAACATTCGTGTCACCGCCGGCTCCGCGCCGTTTCACGACGAAGCTTTCATTCTCTCCTCACTCCCGATACGCCTCTTTAATGTAGCGCCGGGCCTGGTCGGCAGGACCCGTATTCGCATTTCCGGCCAGCACCGTTTGATATTTTTTCATGGCCAGATCGCGTTTCTGCAGCAGGTCGTACATTTCTCCCGCGGCCAAGTTGGCCTTTTGCAGAACATCGGGGTCGGGGTTGGCAGCGTCGTTTACCAGGTCATATGCGGCCGCCGCGCCGGCAAGATTCTTTTCGGACCGTAACAACTCTCCCAGACCCCATGCTGCGAGCTCGTAATGCAGGGTGCCGTACTTCCCTTCCCGGCCGTTTTGCCAAACTTTGCGATACAAGGCCTCGGCCTCACGCGGACGGCCCGCCGCGCGCTGCAGGTTCGCCACTTCGGTAAGAAACAAGTGATTCCTCGGATACCTCCCTGATAGCTCGTTCATGTACCCGATGGCCTCGTCATACTGATGTTCGCGCCGCAGAAACAGAGTGAGCACGATTTTTGCGTCAACCGCATTTTCACCATCGCTGTTGGCAACCGCGCGTAGGTAGGCGAGACCTTTTTCCGTCGATCCGTTCAACCCAGCCAAGGCCGCGGCCACCTTTACGCTCCAAGGCAGGTGACCAATCACGTAGTTGTGGGTACCCACAACCATCTTCGCATCCAGGTAGTGGGGATCGAGTTCCAGCACGCGTTCATGATCGTGGCGTGCTCCGACCGCGTTGCGCAACGCTGAAAACCACGCCCGCTCTACCAGCGCGGTATAGACAGAGAACTGGGCTCTCGTAACCCCACGACAATAGAGAGCGTCCACGTCTTTCGGATTCGCTTTGAGTTGCTGCTCTTCCAGATCCTCCGCCCGCCGAGCCAGTTCCTTGATGCGTTCCTTCACTTCGGGCTTCGTCGGCCGCGGAGTCCGGCCAATGAAGCTGTCATTGCTGTAATCCCCGGTATTCATCGCTCCGGTATCGTAGAGGTCGTGCATCAGCACAGCAGTAAGCAAATGGTTCACCGCGAAGGGATCGTTGGGATGCTTCTCCGCGATCTTCTCGAACTCCTGCGTCGCGCGATCATAGTCCATGTTGTAGAAGCGATCGAATGCGGCTTCCGTCTGGGGATCGTGCGGTGCGCCGCGAGCAGAGTCCGAGCCGAGGCGCGACTGGCTCATTGCAGGAATGCATGATGCGATCAGGAGGCAAAGAAAAACCGCCAATATTTCGGCGCCTTGCTCGAGCTTCGTGGAGGGATTTTTGGTTTGCGCCGTCACGGTTTGCTGTTTGCCTGCCGCCTAGTTTAAACGAAGCTGCCAAGACTTGCTCCGGCAGTTGTGCGACTGAGAAGCGTGGCCTCTGAACCAAGAACGTTATCTACGGTGCCGTCAATGCTCCCTCTCCCAGTTGCAAGGCGCCTCTACAATTCGGCGCCGCGACATACGTTTTGTTAGCGCTATTGCAAGTTCATGGACTTTCGTAACCGGGGCATCTTTACTCGCCAACGCGCGTAATTATTGCTTACATTGCTGCTTTGCTAGTGTCTGAAAAAAATGCAAGTATTTGTCGCTATGGCCTTTAGAGTCAAGCTGGCTTTGGCGGTTGGAATGCCATCATTGCCTCAAAGGTTTTCGCTGTTAGGTCCCAGCTATGTCAGAAGTGGTTCAAGAAACTCATCAGGAATTCTGGCGACCGCCCTCACCCGTCGTGGCGGATAAGATCGTCATTCGTGAAATCATTCCCACCATGGCGGAGACCTGCCCCGGCTGCGGCACCGAGTTTCTGCTAGGTTCCCGCTTTTGCCACTCCTGCGGAGGCCGCCGTCCTGAAGCCCTCAACGTTGCCGCCAAGGGGGACGCTGCTGCCTTAGCCGGACTTTGGCAACAGGGGTTCGCCCGAGTGTTTGCACGGGTCGAGGAATTCTCTTGGAGCACGATCAAATTTCCTTCCTGGCTGCGCTATCTTCACTTCCATGAGATCAAGAACTGGATAGGCCTTTCCACCGCATCCCTCATGGCATTCCTGATTGGCATAGGATGTGTCGCCGGAGCATTGCTGGTCGGACTGCTCACGGCAAGGAACTTTGTGGATTGGCAGGCCATTCAGTTTTACCGCGCGGAATGGCTGCTCGCGGCAACCGCCTCGTTTGTGGCGGGAATTCTCCTAAAGAAATCTCCCAGTCGCAACCGCGACTAATCCGTCTCGCTTCCCGACCCTGCCGCACGCCTCTGCTGGCTCATTCGATAAAGATGGTGCACGGGCCCGGTTCCCCGGCCTAAGGGCTGCCCGTAGGAGATTGCTGCGGTGACATAGGTCTTCGCCAGCAGGCAGGCTTCCGCCAAGCCCCGGTCGAGTGCCAGGTGGCATGCCATGGCAGTTGCGAAGGCGCATCCCGTACCATGGGTTGACTTCGAACGTTGCCGCTCGGCCTTGAATATTTCCTGCTCAACCCCGCGCCTCGTTTTGAAACTCAGCAGATCAATGGCCTTCTCCAGGTGCCCTCCGGTGATGACCACAGCCGCCGCTCCCATCTCGTGCAGTTTGCAGCAGGCGGTTTTCATTTCGTCCAAGTCCTTAACTTGAATCCCGGTAATGACAGCAGCCTCGTCGATATTGGGCGTCACTACATCGGCCAACGGAATCAGCCTCTCGACCAACAATCTCGTACCGGCAGCATCGAGAAGCTCTGCGCCGGAAGAAGATTTGAGGATAGGATCGAGCACGATATTGGGCAGCCGCGCCCGCCCTGGCTGGTTTGCGGAGCGGTTCCCGCCTTGGCTCGCCGGCTGGCAGGAAAGAAAGTCCGCTACCGCCTTGACCACCTTTCCCGATCCCAACATGCCGATGTGTACTGCGGCAATGTCGAGGTCTGCGGTCAGTTCCTCAAGGGTGTCGGATATGAGCGCGGCATCGACCACCTCGACCCGCTTTACCCCGGACGTGGATTGCACCGTCATGGCGGTGATGCATGCCACCCCATAGCAGGCGTGGGCGGCGATCGTCTTGATGTCGGCGGTCACACCAGCTCCGGAGGAGGGATCGAACCCCGCGATGGTGAGTACGACAGGTGGTTTTTCGGGCATGGCCTTCTGTTCCACTGAGTCCGATAGTAACGCCGTTGAGGGCGCAGCATCTCACATCGGCCGAGGCTAAAGTTACTTTCGGGACTTACCTCCAGAAAAAAAAATATTCGGTGCCGACGCCGGAGTCATCCCCGCAAGTATATGATTCCACGTAGTTTGGCGCGTAACAAACCGTAAGCTATTGATTCCATTTGTTTTGTAAATTCTACCTTCCTTTCCCTAACGTGCTATTTACCTTTTAGTAAATACTTAACCTTCCAATAACAAAGGACCTTGCCTGCATCTGCCTATATTAACAATAGGTTACGTAAGACATCGATTACTACGCCGTCATCCCTCTACCCACCAAATCGTATTGACAGGGGTTTGGCACGCCACTAGCATCAACAAACTGCAGGTACGAAAGCCTTAAGGCCAAAAGCACTTTTGAGTATGCGAGGAGAACTGAATGCGACGAATTTTAGCTCATGGACTGGCGATTGCTTCCTTGATCGTCGGCTTGGGAGCGGCTCAGGGACCGAACATCTCGGAGGCGACAGCGGCTCCAGTTAGTTCAACCCAAAGAAACCCCGAGGCCCGCAAACAGGTCGGCAAGACTAAACCGTATCAAGTTGGGACGGCATCTTGGTACGGCCAGATTTTCGACGGCAAGCCAACCGCCAGCGGCGAGCCCTACGACATGTACGACATGACCGCCGCTCACTTGAAGCTTCCTATGGGGAGCTACGTGCGGGTCACGAACCTGCGCAATGGCCGCGCCGTCATAGTCCGGGTCAATGACCGCGGACCCATCGTGCCAGGACGGATCATCGACCTGTCATACGGCGCCGCCCAAGCGCTGCAATTCAAGCAGCGTGGTCTGCAACGCGTGCGTCTGGATCTGGTCAACCCCCGCGACCTGAAGCCGGATTACCAGACCGTTGCCTCGAACCAACCTCCTCTGGCCAAACTCCCGTAAAGCCATTACACTGACGGGGATGCCTCCAACTTTACCAAGCATCCCACACCGTGGCGTAAGCTACCGCGGCCAGGATTTCCGCAAGAACGACGATGATCCGCGCCAGCGGCTCATTGTCGCACTGGACGTTTCTACCGCCGCCGCCGCGCAGAAGATCGTGGCGGCGGTGGGAGACTCCGCCCTGACCTATAAAGTCGGCATGCAGCTCTACACAGCCGAAGGCCCGCAGGTGGTGCGCGATCTCGTCGCGTCCGGACGGCGAGTTTTTCTCGACCTGAAGTACCACGACATTCCCAACACAGTCGGGGCGGCCGTCGCCGAAGCGGCGAAGCTTGGAGTCAGCATGCTGACCGTGCATTCCTCCGGCAGCGCCAAGATGCTCCGCGCGGCTGTCGAAGCAGCCAAGATGCGCCCGGAACTAATCGTGCTCGCGGTCACCGTGCTCACCAGTATGGACGGAACCGACCTGGAAAAAATCGGCATTCAAGGCACAGTCGAGCACAGCGTCCTGCGCCTCGCCACCCTCGCACTGGCCAACGGTTGTCAGGGCGTGGTTGCGTCCGCCCGCGAAGCCTCCAAATTGCGCGCGGAACTTGGCGACGCTTTCGCCCTCGTGACCCCGGGCGTACGCCCCGCCGGCACCAGCGTCGCCGATCAAGTCCGCGTCGTCACTCCCGCCGAAGCCATCGCCTCCGGCGCCAGCCACATCGTCGTAGGCCGCCCCATCACCGAAGCCACCGATCCGGCGGCGGAAGCCAGAGCGATTCTGGGGCAGATGAGTTCGAAGAAACCCACAAACACCTGTCGGAGTAATACTGTGGCGAAGTAGTGCCGATGCTCGGAGAGGAACTCTTCGACAGGGCCGGATAGGGTCAATGAAGAAGACGCTGAAAAACCTCCGAGACATCCCCTTTCGACGAGCCACGAGATCGACCGGGCGCGGGCGCAACGCGATGCGCGCGATATCGAGATTATCAACCGGAACCGAGATCTACGAAACGCCCAGGCTGAAGATGCACTGTGCTATCAAGCCCCTTGGGATGCCGACGGCCAGGGAGATCATCACCCTGTAAGGAAGAAAAAACGGAGACGAGCACGACGCTACCGCTCCGGCATTTCATAATTCCGGGATTCGAAATTGCCTCTTACAGCTTCTCAAAAAACTCACACGCTGAGCATGAGATGTAAACCCCGCCCGGGATGCCGCGTTCGCGGTCTTTCACCCGCTTGACGATGCGGGTGGCCTTGCCGCACTTGGGGCAATCCGTGCTCTTGGTGGTGTCCATGACCTTCTTGCGGTCTGCTGTTTTTGCGATCTTGGCGCCTACTGCCATGGGTTGATTTCTCCTGATCGTTCAATCTTTGCGCAGCAATCCGCTGGTTAGCGCGGAACCATGTGAATGGAATGTCGTCGAATACATGATCCGGAACTGCGGGGATCCACTCTGGAAGACCCTGAAGCTGCGTCTCGATTCTCTTCCGTCGCTCTTGATTTTACAGTAAGGTTATGCCGCCTGTCTTGCGGCCTATTTTTTTGACCCCAGTATGACGCGCGCCCTCGGCCCCATCCTGAAGACGCTCCTGTTCACGATCCTCGTGCCTGGGTCGGTGCTCGTTCTTGTCCCATCCTGGATACAGGGCGGCTTCCCCAGGCCAGAGCGCGGCTCGCTGATGTGGATCGGCATCCTCACTATCCTGCTCGGAGCAGCGATCTACTTCCGCTGCGCCTGGGAGTTCGCCGTTCGTGGGCTGGGCACTCCCGCTCCCATCGTTCCCACGAAATTTCTCGTTACCACCGCTCTGCACCGCTACGTTCGCAACCCCATGTACATCGGTGTATTCGGTGTGCTTCTGGGTGAGGCAGCAACGTTCCGAGCGGTTGTGCTCCTGAAGTATGCCGCGTTCTGCTTCGCGGTCGCCTATCTTTTCGTGATCTTCTACGAAGAACCCACGCTCAGCCGCCAGTTCGGCGACTCGTATGAAGACTACCGCCGCTCCGTACCTCGCTGGATTCCGCGGCTCTAAACGAGCGCCATGCATCCGACTGGCACACCACTTTATTGATTCGCTGCCCGCTGCTGAGGCGAGCTGAAATTGCCGAATTCCAGCTCCTGCGCCCGCCCCGAAGACGCGCCAGGTTTGGTTAAGATCCATTGCACCCATCGGGAGAACGGCCGATTCTCGCCCTTGCGATATCTGTCTCTCACCGTGACTCTGATTTTGGAGCCTTGCTTGAGCTGCTCAGTCCAGAGCGACTCGAGATCGTGATAACTCCCTCCATGGCCCTGAAACGCCGGTTGCAACACCTTGGGCGCGAAGGTGTTCATGTTGGCATTCTGTAGGCCCAGATTACGCACATCGCCGGGCGCTCCAAATTGAATGCCGATCAGGTGCCCCGCGTGGTCGCCCGTACCGCCCGACATGGTGGTCTGCGCGGCCACAATGCGATGTTTCACTACGGTGCCCGGCACACCCAGTTCGCCGGAAGCCTCTTTGTAGGAAAAGTTGCCTTGGGTCCATTGCCGGAACAGAAATTGGGAGCTGATATCAGTTGACGCCATGGATCCCCCTTTAACAGCGCGAATCGTATCACGAAGTGAAACTCAGGCTACAGATACCGAGGAGCGATTATTTCTTCGCCGCCAAGGGCGCGCGGCGGCATGCATTTCGAACCGTCATGCATTTCGAACCGTCGTTGACCACGCTCCCTCGCCCCTGCTACCGTCATATGTTTGCCCTCCGATGTGCGCCCAGTCCGTGGGCGGCAAACTGCTTTCCTCACTTCATTGCGGGACTGGGAACACTGCATCAGGAGACCGCTCATGCCTGCCATCAAATTTCGCGGCGTCGATTTCATCCAGTACGATGCCCTGCTGACCGACGAAGAACGCCTGGTCCGCGACACCACGCGCCAGTTCATCGAAGACAATCTCATCCCTATCATCGAGGAATGTAATCGCGCCGGCCGCTTCCCGCGCGAACTGGTCAAGCCCATGGCCGACTTGGGCTTTTTCGGCGCGTCGCTGAAAGGCTACGGCTGCGCCGGCATGGGCAATGTGGAATACGGCCTCATGACGCAGGAACTCGAACGCGGCGACTCGGGCGTCCGCAGCTTTGTCAGTGTGCAGTCTGGCCTGTGCATGTATCCAATCTACGAGTTCGGCAGCGAAGAGCAGAAGCAAACCTGGCTGCCTCCAATGCAAAAGGGAGAAAAGCTCGGCTGCTTCGGCTTGACGGAGCCCGACTTCGGCTCGAACCCGGGCGGAATGCGCACCCGCGCCAAAAAAGTCGGCAACGAATATGTAATCAACGGCGAGAAAATGTGGATCACCTCCGGCACCATTGCCGACGTCGCCATCATCTGGGCCAAAGTCGAAGACGAGAAAGACCGCATCCGCGGCTTCCTGGTCGAAACCGACCGCCCCGGCTTCAAGGCCGACGACATTCACGGCAAGTGGTCGCTGCGCGCTTCGGTCACTTCCGGTCTTTCGCTGCAGGATGTGCACGTGCCCGAGTCAAATCTGCTGCCGAAAAGCGGCGGCCTGAAGTCTCCGCTGATGTGCCTGAACCAGGCCCGCTACGGCATCGCGTGGGGCGCGCTGGGCGCTGCGATGGCATGCTACGACTGCGCACTGCAGTACGCGCTGCTCCGCAAGCAATGGCGCGATCAGCCCATCGCCTCGCACCAACTCGT
>PLEA01000393.1 GCA_003136335.1 Acidobacteriaceae bacterium
CCAGCGGCGTGTCATCGAACTCAATCTGCATGTCGATGATGTGCGTGACGCCCGCCTTCGCCACCTTCGCCATGTTCTCCGAGGTCCAAATCCCACCTCCGACCGCGATCCGGTCGGTCAACCATGTGATATCCATCCCCGTCCTATATGACTTTCGCTGGGTGCCCCATCCTTGTCGCGTTTTTCGCGACAGGGTGGGGATTTTCTCCTGGGTGCCCCATCCTTCGCGTTCTTTGCGAAGTGCGCGAAATTTCGCCATCGGCCCAACCCAAACTGCCACCCCATTGTCTCGTCTCACTGCTCCGCCTCATTCTACGGTATCGCTCACAACAGTACAGAAACGTCCTTGGTTTCCGTGCCAAGCGTACACGCCTCTGGCTCTGAACCGTCCTGCTGACCGCGTTGTGTATTCGATTCTTTCTCACCCGTATCTGCCCCTGCGGCCGCGCCCATCGATGGGTTCGCCACTCTCACGGGTTCGTCCTCTTCATCGCGCCCAACCGGTTTATCCGGAATGTTCAATCGGTCCAACAAAGTTTTCGCCAGGCAGTCTTCGTCCGCGGTTGCATCGCTTCCGTCCGTCGACGGCGGATAGATCGCCGCGACTTCGAACAAATACTTTGTCGGAGCAAGTTGTCCCGTCATCGCCTGGTCCATCACCGCCTTCGTAATCTTCTTGGCTCCCGAACGCACGATCTTGGCGATGTCGTTGCGCACTTCGGCGGGATTCACCTGTTTCTTCGCCCTCGACCTCTTCGTCGTACTCTTCTTCTTCGCCGCTCTCGTCGCCGTTGTCTTACCCTTCGCCTTTTTCTTCATCATTTGCTCTACCGGGTCCCGGATTTCAAAACTTCGTCCTAAAAGTAGAGGGCGCACCCTCAAGGCGCGCCCTTTAAAGAGAGTTTGTTTCTTTTCTTACTTTTTGTTTTGGGCATGAGCTTGAGGCATCAGGCTTGTGCGCGCCCGCAGGACGGCGCAGGACGCAGGGCAAGATTTCTAAAATCAAATCTGGAGGAGTGATGAAAAGCGATCGCGGAAGGCAAACAGAAAGACGCAGTCGGCATGGAATTGAAGTACTGCGAGCACTGCGGAGGCTTGTGGGTACGGGAAGGTGGGGCAGGAGTCTACTGCAACAACTGCCAGCGCGCAGTGGCGGAGTTGCCTGCGCCGAAGAAGAAACCGGAAAGGCTCGTGCTGCCGGTTCGTCCGCGCACGGTGGTGGAAGACTACGAGTTTGAGATCGACGTCGAGGACTTGACTGACTTTGAAGCGACGGGGGGGAGGTGGCATGAGCAACGTGATCGCGTGGATGGCGGCTGAAGCCGAGCGTTCGGACATTGGGGCGAGCGCTGGATTTCCGCGGCGGACGCGACATATGGACGAGCAACCATCGGCACAACAGTTTCGTGCGCCGCAATCCAGACTTGAGCACCCGCCCGTTTTGCATTACCACACTCACTCGTCCCGTGAAGTGGAGCGACATTAGCAGGTGCTCCATGGATGCCGATAACACTTCAGCCGACTTCACCTTCCTGCGAAACTCGCCGAAGTTCTTCTCCTCATTTGAGTTTTCCGGGTGGCTGGTCATTGCTTTACCATAGAGCATATGGGCCTCTAGGATGCCGCGATCCTAATAGTTGTCAAATTTCTCAGTCAAGGTTGATATACCAGGGCCGCCTGTGCTCGTTCGGACTTAGCGCCAGGCTATAGGCCGGTGCTATACTCCGGGCCATGAAGTTCAAAATCCTGCAAGATAATCTGCGCAAAATCCTCTGGGAGCGCATCGATGCAGGCGAACTGACCGGTCTTCGACTCGCCCAGCAGACCGAATTCAAGCAGGCCCACATCTCCAACTTCCTGAACCGGAAACGCGGCCTGAGCCTTGAGGGCATGGACAAAGTACTTGCCGTGCAGCATCTTTCCGTGCTCGATCTGCTCGATCCTGCCGAAGTCAACAAGCGTGCTACCATCCTGCCTCCCAGCGCCGACGAATTTGAAAACGTCTTGCTCACCGACGCATCCACCGCTGCCACCCAGCCGCTGATCACCAGCATGCACGTCAAAGAAATTCTTAAGTTCAAGAAAACCTTCCTGCGCAAGCTGAAAGCCGCAACCCGAGGCGATCGTTCTGGCTGGCAGCGCTTCGTGCTCATCCAGGTCGATGCCAGCGAAGCCATGTGTATGTATCCACGACTCATGCCTGGAGCAACTTTATTGATTGACCGACATTACAACTCACTTAAGCCGTATCGCAAAGGTGAGTTCAACATGTACGCTGTTCTGAAAAGCGATACTTGTGCGGTTAGATATGTCGAAGTAGCCGGAAATCATTTAATCCTCCGCCCGCACAATCAGTCCTCTCCCATCGAAGTTCTGGTCATGGAAGGGGGCAAGACCACCGCCGATTACCTTGTCGGCCGCGTCTGTCATGTGGGATTGGAAGCGTAGTGCAGATTTAATTGACCGCGAGGGTGCCCCACCCTTGTCGCGTCCTTTGCGACAGGGTGGGGTTTTTGATTTCGCTACCATAGGCCAAGACTTGAATCGCCGAAACGTTGCAAAGCAAAATCTTTCCTACTTCAAGTCCGCCAGATCCGCCTGCAACTGCTGCATACTGAAGCCTTGCGGGGCCTCCTGTTTTCCATTTAGATAGTCAGAGCTCAAGATCGCGTAGGCTTCGTCGCAGTACGCTTCCCAAAAAGACCACGTCATGATCTGCAACGCTCCCCAGGTCACAACCGTGACCCCGCGCGCATCGTACTCAATCACGGGAACCGCGTGTCCTCCCCAGGAACCCGGTTTGCCATCGCCCGTCGGGCCTCCCGGAGGCACTGACCAGGGCTGATGATTTTGCACCTGGGCCTGCGCGCTAATCGGCAACTGCACACCGATGTAGCAGCCTTCGAAGATGTAAACCGAATCCATGATGTGGTTGTGGTTAGTAGGTTCGAGCGCGACATAAGCGCCGATCTTGTGCGCGGCGATGCCGGTTTGTCGCCAGTAATTCAACACGTCGATCTCGCTCGCGCCGTTGTCATTCGCTCCGCTCACGGGATTGTAGCCAGTGATGGCCGAATACGCGGCCACGATCTGCTTGTCAGTCGGCGCGACCATCTTCTTCCCCGCGTTCGCCGTCCATTCCATGATCAGGTGCCCCGCGGCCGCGCAGGTGCAGTCGCCAATCTGATCGTTGTCCATCATGCCCCAAGAAGATCCAACTTTCGACGAGAGATCGAAAGTCGCAGGTGGCGCCGGCAGCGCCGGTGTGATGTAAGAGGCCAGCAACAAAGTACGCGGATCGTGTCGCGCCACGTCCTTGCCCAGCTTGAGTTTGCGGGGATCGATCCGCGTCGGATCTGATCTCATGGTGACGCCCATTCGCGCGTCAGGTACTGCACGGTCCAGTTTTCTTACAGCCATGGAGTCTCCTTCGGTGAGATTTCAACATTTGCTCAGAATTTGCGCCAATGCGAAAAGGGGGACGGCCGCTCGCAGCGATGTCGGTCGCGAACGGGAGTTACTGCGGGGAAGAAGTCGGTCCGAATGTTAGACCCGAACGCAAGCAGATCACGCGCGGCAAGAAAGTTGTTACAAAAAACGAACAAGAAGAGCGGGGACCGGAAGGTCTCGATCCTCTGATTCCTAGATCTCGACCGGTCACAGCCGGCACGGCTTACGCGGCAACTCGGGATCAATAAAGGGGCTCTAGTGCTTTCCCTATCAGGCGTCTACCCCATTTCGGTACACGCAACCTGACAATCCTGTTTTCTCACCGCGATTTGCGTTGAACCGAAGCCCTGCTGGCCGTCAGAATTTAAGTGAAGCGGAGTGTTCTAATGCCACGACGGTTCCCCTTGGTCCTCGCGTCCCTATTCCTCGCTGTCCTAAGGCTTCCCAATGTCTGTTCCGCGCAAACGGAATCCACCAAGCCAAGTTCCCGGCTCGGCGTCGCCATTAAGGTATCCACGCTGGGAGCCGGTCTGGAAGCAGCCACACCTCTCACGTCCCGTTCCAACCTGAGCGCCGGATTCAACATGTTCAGCTATGACCGCGGCTTTAGCGAGGACGGTGTCGCCTACGCCGGCCAGCTGAGGTTCCGTTCCATAGAAGCTCACTATGACTGGTTTCCCTTCCGCGGTGGATTCCATCTCAGCCCCGGCGTGCTCGTATACAACGGCAACCAGATTTCCGCCAGCGCTTCCGTTCCCGGAGGCAATACCTTCACCCTCAGCAACACCACCTACGCCAGCGATCCCACCAACCCGATCACTGGCTCTGGTAAGGTCGACTTCATCAAGGCTGGACCTATGTTCACCGTAGGCTGGGGAAACCTGCTTCCTAGCAACTACCGCCATTTCAGCGTCCCCGTTGAAGTTGGGGTTAGTTACACCGGCTCTCCGCGCACCGCACTCAACCTGGCGGGAGGCGCTTGCGACGCTTCGGGATTGAACTGCCTCGCCGTCAATTCCAATCCCACGTTTCAGGCAAACGTGCAGGCTGAGCAAAACAAGTTGGACAAAGACATGTCCGCGTTCAAGTTCTATCCCGTGCTCTCGGTAGGATTCGCGTTCAACTTCTAAGCTGGTTTCTGCGGTGACCGCTGGACCGCCGCACGACAACCTCGATTCTTAGAGACATTGCTTGCAACGTCTGCCTTACCATCGTTCGCAATGCCTCCGGCCGAAACGCAGCAAGCTACGTCTCTACGACTTGAACCCTCAGCTTTCCGACACTAGGAATTGGCCGACCAGGAGGAAGCAATGGTCAAGAATGTTACCGGCGTAACCTTTGGAGCTTGTTACTTTTTCCTTATTATCAGAGTGGCATGAACCTTACGTCCCTATTAATCTGCTCGGACGACCGCGCCTTGCGCGTTCTGCGCAGCGTCCTGGGCGAATTGGAAATTGACGTCGAGCACTGTGCGGACCACATCAGCGCCGCGAAAGAATTGGCCCAGCGTTCCTTTGGAGCCGTCATCATTGACTGCAAAGACGAGCGCAGCTTCGGACTGCTTAAAAGCGTACGTTCCGGGCAACATAACAGTAAATCCATGGCGATCGCCATTATCGAAGCTCGCACTAATTTGCAAGCCGCCTTTAAGCTGGGGGCAAACTTCGTTGTCTTCAAGCCGATCTCCACCGAAAAGGCGAAGTCAAGTTTTCGAGCTGCCCGCGCCCTCATGAAACGAGAGCGTCGCCGGTCGGTGCGACTGCAAGTGAATATCGCCGCCTATTTCCGATTCCAAAATGGCGAGGGCGAGCAGGCCTCCATCTCCACCCTGAGCGAGGGTGGGATGTCGGTCCGCTTTGCCGGATCCTCCGGCAAAAAAAGCGGCTCAATCGGCTTCAGCTTTGCGCTGCCTGATACCACGACGGTGATCGAAGCGAGCGGAACCATTGCCTGGCAGGATGCTCGCAATCGCGCCGGCATCCAATTTGCGACGGTCTCGGACGCCTCGCTGCAAAGCCTGAAAGAATGGTTGCGTCTGCAGTCCGGTGAGAAGCACGATCCGCCCATCCGCTGCACCCTCATGGGCTTAAGTCTTGGTGGATGCTTCCTGCGAACGCAGTCGCCCTTTCCTCCCCAGACTCAAGTCGAGCTGCTGCTCCGGGCCGCGGATTGTTCAGTCAAGACGCGGGGAAAAGTGCAACTCATGGATCCTGAACTCGGTATGGGCGTCGAGTTCCTGACCCGCACGCCTGAGCATCGGCAGCGATTGCAAGATTTGATAAAGCAAATGACCGCCAGCCCGGATACGGTTTCCGAAGTGCTGGTTGAGCCGGAAGGGATCGATTGGGACCACAATGCCAGCGGTTCATCGCTAGCGGCGACAGCCTCGCCGGAGAACGAAGTGCACCCAGATCCTCTCCTGGAATTGTTTCGTACCGGGGCCTCCCTCACCAAAGGACAATTTCTTGTTGAACTGGAAAAGCACCAGTTGGCACCTTCTCCCGCAGAAGCGTTGGAGCTTAATCTAACCGAACCTTTCGCTTATCAGCGCCGGGAACCAAGGATAGCCGTGTCCCTGCCGGTTCAGGTGCGGGCCCATGACCATCAGGGCAATGACCACCTGGAATCCTCTCCCCCGACAACTCACTTGATCGATGTCAGTCATCGCGGCGCACGTGTGGACGGCGTTGCATTCCAACTGAAGGCTGGTGAAGTCGTGAATCTAGTGTCAGACGGCTGCGACGCACGGTTTTTGGTTATTTGGGTGGGAGAGCCCGGCACTTCGCAGGAAGGGCAGATTGGCTTGCAGAGCTTAGCGAACGACTGAGTCCCGACCCCGGGACGTAGTCAGGTAGTCAACAAATTCATTCCCGCTAATTCCAAATAAAATCGCATCAGCACTGCCGTTTTTCGGCGGGTTACTGTTGCGTATTTAACGACTTCAAATAGCTGACCACCGCTTCGGCATCGCTGCGGTTCAGGCGAAACTGGGGCATGGGAGGGCGAAGCCGGTCACCCGTGGTCCAGATTCCGGTCGTCAGTAGTTTGATCATGTCCGAGTCGCTGGCGGGTAAGGGAGTGCCGCCAATCCGCGGCGCGTTAATCGGCCAGTTGGAGTCCGGCTTCGACGGTGCCCACGGAACGGGAGCGCCCTGCAGCCAATGACCCCGGTCGGGATTTCCATCATTGTCGCGTGGGGTGTGGCACTGTCCGCACATAGCCACGCTCTCCACGATATATTTTCCGCGGACGACGCCTGCGCCGCTGGTGTCCTTGCCGTGAGGTTCTGGCTTTTTACCCTGCGCGAGAGCGGAAGTGCTCGACAGCAGGACGAGAGCAATGGGGGCCAAAGCAAGATGAAGAACCGATCTGTTGCGCTGGCCCCGCTCTGAGGAAGACGGCGGGACTATGGATTTCCGAGGCATAAAGTTTACCTGCTGAATAAATCTATGCTTTGTAATGCTAGTGTGGTATCGGGGGGGGGGAGCCTTACTTGCGGCGATTTATCCCAAACGATAAACGCTTTACCTGCCGGGGATGGAACGGGCTGGTCTCGGGATCGGCTCACGATTGGCATGCTCTTGCATACGGATCCCGAATCCCGGCATGTGGGATGTCAACACTTGCCGGATGCCGGGCCCAAACTCGCGGAGGAGGTTCATACCCGCGTCGTTACCTACCGTGGAACCGAAGTCGCTGAGCGGAGCCGAACCAGAGCGCGCACGATAACGGCGCGAGGCATTGTTGGCAGCAACCGAAGTCAGCACGCGAAGGAAATACGGGGTGTTCAGCTTGCGCTTCCCGGACTCGTCACGCGTGACAAACATTCTCGATGCGGCGTCCGTCGCTCGCCCCATCAGGTTGTCGCTGGATGAGGGATGATAATGCGAATTCTGCTTGAGCGGCGGTGGATACAGGTACTTGGCAAGAAAGGCGTCGGCCTTGTTTTGAGCCGGATCCTTGGTATAAAGCGCTGTCACGCTCGGCGCTTCAGGAAGGACGGCTCCCAGCTGGGTTTCGCGCACTGCGCTCGCGTTCATTTCCGGAGGGCTAGCTAGTAAAGGCAAACGCACTTGGTCGGCGGCCCTTTGAAACGTGTCCCCTGGGCTTAGAAACCGTGCGGACGGAGCGTCGGGCAAAGGTCTTGATACCCCTCCTGGCTGACGTTGTACGTTTGTGGCCTTTAACTTTAACCCCTGATGCACCCCACCCCTGGGACGTCCGCTCTGACATAGCGCTCCGCAAGCCGCCAACAGGCAAAAACAAACGACCCGGATTGGTGCAATTCGTTTCATAATAACTGCATTTTGCCAGGCGGCCAGCCGCTTTCCCGCTTCTGATTCTGCACGATTCCGTTGCGCCTACACTTCGAAAGTAGCACTTTACGTGCCACACTTCTGAGCTACGTAGCTCACATCGATCGCTTTAGAATTGGTTGAGGAACAGGCAGGGCGAGGTTGTCAGCTCAAGGATTTTCGGGGCCGATCTACGGCTAAGACCGCCAAAACCGTTACCCAGGCGTTGTAGCGCCGCCGTCCCGGCGGCTGTCCGGCGGGCGTCCCCGCCCGCCGCGCTTGATCCCGCAACGTCCCGCGACACTTTTACCGGTCTGCTACACAAGCTTCCGCGCCATAATTTGGTCGCCGATTTCACAGATGGTTAGAGGCACGATCCTGTGGATGCGCTCGTCGGAAGCAGGCATCTATCCGGTGACCGGCATCAAGGGGTGAATTCGGAAGAGAGGAACCTTGGGAGAGTTCTAGGGCACTAGCTGCGGGAGAGACTCCTACAGCCAGAAATCGCGGACTGGCGCGCCAGACGTGCTTTGCTCCACGCTGGCGGAGCGTCCCATGCTAGGTTCGACGCGGTTGCGCCCGGCATTCTTGGCCTGGTAAAGGGCAGTATCAGCCGCGTTCAACAATTTCTCGATGTCGGCGGAAGTCTCGCCGGTGGCGACTCCTAGACTAAGGCTGACCTGAACGCCCGATCCCCCGACGATGATGCTGCAACCGGCAACGTGGCTGCGCACGCGCTCGGCCAGTTCCCAGGTTTCGGCCAAGTCGCAGCCGGGTGCGACGATCAGGAATTCTTCTCCCCCGCAACGTCCCACGGAATCGTAAGGACGGACCACGGCGGCAATGCCGCTGGCAATGATGCGCAGGACCGCATCGCCGGCGCCATGTCCCCGGCTGTCATTGATGGCTTTGAAGTGATCTACGTCGATCATGATCAGGCCCACCGGTTCATGATCGCGTTCGGCGCGCAGCAAGTCGCGCTCCAGAATCTCAAGAATTGCTTTGCGATTCCAGAGAGTCGTAAGCCCATCGCGCGAGGCTTCGCGGCGTAGCGCTTCTTTGGCCAGCAGCAGCCGGTTCTGGGTGACCAGCAGGCGCGCGCTCGAACACACAAATGACAGCAACACCACCAGCGCCGCCAATCCCAGACGTTCGCGCGCAATGCGCAACGACATAAACAGAACCAGCATCGGGTAAAGCAGATAGAACATCTCCGTGAAAATTGGCTTCTCGCGCCGGGGGGCTTCGAGCGAGAGTTCCGGCGCCTCCGCCTGCTTCCAGGTCGTTACAATGACGATGGGGATCAGCAGAAGAGCGCTCCAGAGAAGATCGAACCACGCGCCGGTATGCAAGCCGCGTCCCGGTCCGTAGTAGTACAAGGCATCCACGCAGCCGGAAACGGCGAGAAATATGCCCATCCGTCCGAACAGGACTCGAGCGTCCCGAGAGCGAGTGACGGCGGCGCGCAGAACGAAAGCCAAGGCAACCAGTCCGTAGCCGGCGAAATAAGGAGCCCAGACGGAGTGGGCCAGTTCCCCCGCGGATTCCGACTTGGGTATGTAGAAGAAATACAGATAGGCTGCGACGCAAACCAATACGCCCTGCACGAAGTCGAGAGCAACCAAGGCGTCGAGCTTTCCGGCTTCGTTGTCCGGGTTGAGAAAAATCGCCATTGCCAGCGGAGCAAACCAGAAGCAGAACAGGAAATTTTCCAGCCCGCTCACCAGCGGAGACGCAGCCAGATCGTTGTAAACGCTGAAAGCCTGCGCGACGAACAATACCGCGTAGGCGACTGCCGTCAGGTGCCAGAATGAGCTCGCCATCCCTTCGGAACGCCGGCTGGCCGCCAGCACGGAAAGGATCAGCACCAGTCCTAGCGTGAGCTGAAGCAGGTCCGAGAGGAAAGGCCCCGGAATTTTAGACCCGAAGGAAACGACCACACCGGCGTGCACCAGCCACAAAAGGCTGGCAACCGCTACGATGATGCGCGTTCGTGGCAATGCATTCCCTTTCGGAAAAAATCTTACAGATAATGTTGCAGGGAGGTTCTAGCCGCACTGCCTAGGGATCGGCTCCCCGCCAACCTCATTGGCTGCACCTGAGTCCCCACTAGTATGAGGTATTTACCCGGCCCCTTTCACGTGACTATAGTACCCCGGCCGCGATTACACCCAAATGGAAATCAGATCCAGCCTTCGAGCAACCTTCTGAGGATTTCTACGGCTTCGCCGAGTTTGGAGAGTTCTTCGGAGGCGAGCGTATCGAGATGAGAGGCCAAGTATGCGATGCGCAACTTACGTCCTTTCTGAAGCAGGCGGATCCCTTTCGCGGTGGCCCGAATGCGCATGCGCCGGGCGTCCTGCCGATCGGCAGTAACTTCGATCAGGAGACTGCGAGACAGCCGGCCACAATACGGCTCATGGTCGGCGGCTTGACCTGCTCCGCGGCGGCCAGTTCGCCCAGGGTTTCGGCACCACCGAAAACCAGCACAGAGAGCGCCGACAGGCGAGCCGGCCCTTCGCCGGTGGCCACGTCCAGCTTGCGCACGCGACGCAGCAGCTGGATGGCCGCGGAATGCAGCCGGTCGGCGACCGCGAGGACATCGGAGTGTGGGAAGGATTCTGGTTCGTGCACTGGCTTTCCCAGTCAGCATTTTTCTCTTGACGAGGTGGATTAAATATAGTTAGCTATGCTAACTAAATTGGTCCGGGAGGTCAAGACATGACTACGGTTGCGACGGGAATCGGAATCTCGCGCGTCGGACAGATCGCCATCAACGCGCACGATGTGGAGCGCGCCGCTGCCTTCTATCAGGATATGCTGGAGCTGAAACTACTGTTCAAGGCCGGGCCGGGGCTCGCCTTTTTCGACTGCGGCGGGGTGCGCCTGATGCTGACACGTCCGGAAAAGCCTGAGTTCGATCATCCGAGTTCGATTCTGTACTTCACCGTTCCCGACATTCGGGCCGCTTACGCCAAAATGAAAGAGAAGAGCGTGCACTTTGAGGATGAGCCGCACCTGATTGCGAGAATGCCCGACCATGATTTGTGGATGGTCTTCTTCCGCGACTCAGAAGGAAATTTAATGGGATTGATGAGCGAGATAGGGAAGTAGAGGACGTCGAATCGAACCGCAAACCTCAGACCCAAGACCGCTCAGCGTCGCACACCACGTGGCCGAGCCTGCTATCATCGCTGGCGGAGTCATTTCGCATCATGCAGGATTTCGAAGACGACGAAATACCCATTCTTTCCGCAAGAGGAGAAGGATTCATGGACGAAGCTCCCGCTACAGGCTCGGGCGCCGCACGCCGCAACGAAGACATCGCACTCGATCTGATGAAGTTCATTGCCATGACCACGGGGTACGGCCGAACCGCCTCGTCGGGCGTAGGATTTCAAGGCACCGGCTCCGCCGCCAAGCCGGAAGACTATGCCGCTCACCTGCTCGAGTTGTACGGAAAATGCTTGGGCGCGGTGGGCGCGAAGAAGTAATCTTCCGTGCCGCCACGCGGACGCACCTTGCTGGTGCGCTCAGTGGCAAGAAAAAACCGCGATCCATCGGATCGCGGTTCTCAGTCCTCGGATTGAAGCACGCCTGCGGCCGACTTATCGGCGCCGCTTGCCTTTTTTAGCTGCCTTTTTCGCCGGTCGCTTTGCCGCCTTTTTCTTCGCAGTCTTCTTCTTCGCAGTCTTCTTCTTGGCAGTCTTCTTGGCGGCCTTCTTCTTCGCCGGCTTCGCCGCTTTCTTCGCCGCTTTCTTGGGAGCCGGTTTCTTGGCGGCTTTCTTTTTCGCTGGGGGCTTGCCGCCGCCTCCACCACCACTGGGGGCAGCCGGCGCGGGCTTGTGTTTAGGCGCGGGAGGCGGAGGAACGGCGATGGATGCCGGCTCGCTCGGTTCGGGAGACGGCGTGCCGGATTCTTCTTCCTCCTCTTCTTCTT
>PLEA01000445.1 GCA_003136335.1 Acidobacteriaceae bacterium
ATCACTTCATCGAGCAGACGGAAGTCGTAGCCCGATTCACGCGCCACGGTGCGAAATGCCATGACATCCTTGGGGAAGCAGGATCCGCCATAGCCAATGCCCGGGTTCAGGAACCTGGCCCCGATGCGCGAATCGGTGCCAATGCCGTGCACCACCTGATTCACGTTGGCACCCACGGATTCGCAGACCGAGGCTACGGCATTGATGAAAGAAATTTTCATAGCGAGAAAAGCGTTGGAAGCATGCTTGATCAACTCCGCGCTCTTGCTGCTGGTCACGATGAGCGACGGAGGAATCAGGGCGCGGTCGGGTTGGGGAATGGCGCCACTGCTCTGGTAGTAACTTCCCTTGGTCAAGGGAGCGTACACTTCGCGCAAGACGGCAGCCGAGCGATCGCTGTCGCAGCCGATTACGATGCGATCGGGAAACAGGAAATCGGTGACCGCAGTGCCTTCGCGCAGAAACTCGGGATTGGATGCGACGTCGAACAATTCCGGATCGGTGCCGCTGCGGAGGATGATCTTGCGCACCCACTCGCTGGTATAAACGGGCACGGTACTTTTCTCCACCACGACCTTGTAGTCAACCACGCCTCCGGAGATTTCGCGGGCCACGGATTCCACATACGATAAATCGGCCTCGCCACTCTCGGTGGGGGGCGTGCCCACGGCAACGAAAATCGCTGCACTCAGGCGGACTGCTTCTTTCAGGTCGTCGGAAAAGGTCAGTCGTTTTCCCCGTTGGCGGGTTAAAAGCTCGGGCAGGAATTTCTCATGGATGGGGACCTGGCCATTCTTCAGCGCCGTTAGTTTGGATTGATCATTGTCCACCAGAATGACATTGTGTCCGAGATCGGCAAAGCAAGCGCCTGACACCAACCCTACGTATCCCGAACCCACGACCGCAATCCGCATGTTAAAACTCCCGTGATGGAATGTTCTGAAACATCTTTCGTTTGGGATGCTTCCACGAAGAAGCTTAGGAGGATCCGGAAAGCGGCCTGGGAGAACTCATCCACGTCGTCTCAAGATGGCAATGATTTTAACAGCATTGAGCCTAAGATTGGGAGGAGAGAAAAGAGTGTAACTCGGTGGTTCGATAGCGTCAGTTCTCCGATTGGGGACGCAGGGCCTGGGCTGAAAGTGCGATTGGCGGACTGGTCGTGAGATCGGGCCGGTGAGACCGACGATGCTCGGCTTTTCCCAGGGTTGTTGGGGAAGCCAACCCGGGGGTATCAGGGCAATTCTTATGGCTGAGTTCCGGCCCATGCGCCCACCCAAGGAAGCGACGAAGTTCCGAACACGAAGTTCCGAACACGTATTGACAACCCGCTGTTTTCGGGCGAAACTCCGCTACGGACGGTGATTCCCGCTTTTCCTGCTGTCCGGTTATGCCCCAATCTCCGACGCCGCAACCGGATCCGTCGAAACCAAGTCTGAGCGCGACTGGAGTGCTGCGCGGCCAGCCCGGCGACGCCCATTTTGAGACCGATTTTGCGCAGCTGGCGGCACGCTTTGCGGCGCAAAGCGGGGGCGGTATATCGCCGGAACTTTCCACCGATTTAGCCCTGGAAATCGTGCTCAATGAAGTGGTGGAACAGGCCTGCCTGACTACTGGCGCTACGGGGGCGGCCATCGCGCTCGAGCGCGACGGGGAAATGGAGTGTCGCGCCAGCAGCGGTTCGACGGCGCCGGAGCTTGGTTCCCGGCTGGACGCCGCATCGGGACTATCCGGGGAATGCATTCGAACCCGCCGGACGCAACGCTGTGACGATGTCTTGGCGGATCTGCGGGTGGACCTTGAGGCTTCGCAACGACTGGGGGTACGTTCGATCATGGTCATGCCACTTCTCCGCGAGGGTGAATTGGTGGGACTGTTCGAATTGTTTTCATCGCTCCCGGAGGCTTTTAGAACGCGCGATGAGCTTACCCTAGAGGCGCTGGCGGCGCGTATCTTGAACGACTTGAAGCGTTCGGCCGAACCACCGCCGCTGCCCCCGCCACCGCAGAGCCTGGATGTGCCGGTTGAGGAGCCTGTGGCGGTTTCTGAGACCCAGGAGGTCATTCCCGCAATTCCAGAGGAGATTGCGCAGAAGACGACTGAGGATTCTTCGCCGCGCGGATTCGACTTTGTAACTTGGACGCTGAGAGGTGCGGTTCTGGCTTGCGCGGTGTTGCTCGGAGTGTTGCTAAGCATGCATTCGGGGAAGCCCAGGGCGATGGCGCGCCCGCATCCGGTTGCGCCTTCAATTGCAGCGGGCAATACATCCGCGACAATCATTCCGCCGCTCCAGGCGGACACCTCGGGGAAACAGAAGGAAGACAATACGGCTGCGCAGTCCTCGTCCCCTTCCTCCCGTTCCTCCACTCCTTCCACTTCTTCCCCTTCACTCACGTCTTCCATTTCGCCCACCTCTTCCACTTCTTCGACGTCCTCCAAGGGCGGCGTGAAACCTGCTCCTCTGGGCAGCCTGCTGGTCTTCGAGAACGGCAAAGAAATATTTCGTATGCCGCCGGTGCAGAACCCGCCGGCGCACAACCAGCTTGCTCAGAACGAACCCGAAGCGTCGTCACCGGTGCAGGGAAGTGGTGTGCAGAGCGCGTCGTCCGTGGAGGCGGAAAAAGTGGTTGAACTTTCCCCCGCGACGGCTGAGGATAATCTGCTTCACCGCGTCGAACCGCAGTATCCCGCGGTAGCTCGGCAACAGCGAATTCAGGGCGCGGTCGTGCTCGAAGTTCATATCGCCCGGGATGGTGCGGTTCAGCAGGTTCAGGTCCTCAGTGGACCGCCGCAGCTGGCGCATGCCTCCACCGATGCCGTGAAGCAATGGCGCTTCCGGCCGCGCCGAGTAAACGGACGACCCGCGGAGATGCAGACCAGAATTACTCTGAACTTCAGATTGCCTCAGTAAAGGAAAACCTTGGCGGGACGACTTTATTAGGTTGCGGTCTTCGCAATTGTGACCGGGATCGGAGCCGCGGATCTCGGCGAGACGCGTACGACCTCTGCGCGCTTGCGATTATTTGGCGATCCAGAAGCCTGCGGGCCGCCGCTGCCGAGAGCGTAGAGCACCACTTCCACCCGGCTGGAGACTCCCAGCTTGTCAAAGATGCGGAACAGATAATTCTTCACCGTGTGTTCGGTGAGCTTTAAACGCTGCGCGATTTCGCGGTTGGTAAATCCCTCCGCGAGGCAGCCAACAACTTCCGTTTCCCGTGCGGAGAGCAGGGATCCATCCTTGGTTTGGAAGTTCGCAAACCTTGGCTGCGCCAACGCGTCGAGCAGATACAGGAGCTCACTGCCGCTGGCCCACACCTGTCCCTGGTGAACGCATTGAATGCACTTTCCCAGTAGACGGAAAGGCTCGGTCCGACAAAATACGCCGCGCGCTCCCGCACGAAACGCCTCAATCACTGGTGTACGCTCAGAGGAATCGAGAAGCACAATCACACGCGTGTCCAGCGACTGTCCGAGAATTTCCCGGACGACCTCGCAGGCTCCAGCGCTGGTCTGACCCAGCCTGGCGCTGACTACCACGACCTGCGGTTTCTCACTCTTCACCAGGGCGAGCAAGGCGGCCGTGCTCGACGGAGACTCGATCATGTGGAGCTGGTTGTCGCGCGCGAGCGCCCCCACCAGCAACTGCGTGCTCAGCGAACTACTGTCCGCGGCGAGAACTCGAATACGGTCGGGCAAAACAGATAGTTGAGCCATGGGTTTAAGATCTCGGTTCGATAACGACTGGATGAAGATGTGTTCCAGGGGTCTGTACTTGCCGGTGGCCTGTGGCCACAGACTTATTGAAACGATAGGAGAAGTCCATCGGGTAGTAAATGGCACGACCGTGTAGGGTCTAATACCGCTGATCGAGCGTGTCGGGGGCTGGACTGTGCGACGAGGTCTGTGCGACGAGGTCGCCTGCCTCCTGATGGCAGTAGAAGCTTGCGGCTGGGGCGCGAGCGATTCGGAGTGCTGAGCGTGTAGGGAAGCGTAAAGGCGGTTGCGCTTTTGAAAATGGCACCGTTCACGCCAGTGATCGAGCCATGGTTGCAGGATGCGGAGTTACTCTCGTGTTTGGAGTCCCAACCTTCCGTGATAAACTCGTGGCTTCGCCGAGTCCGATCCCGGCCTAGTTTGGGCCGTTCCCTCGCGGTCCTTTTCTCAAAGAGGCAATATGAAACCAGCCGCCGACATACCCAGTAGTGTTTCCCACGATCCGTACCAGAAGACCGTTTGCTGCCTGCGCTGCGAGCAGAAACTGGAGCGCTACCAGTTCATGCGCGTCAGTCTGGTGCCGAATGGTCAAGGAGCCGGCCACGCAATCCTCTCCTGTCCGAAGTGCGGACACGTGGAGTTCGTTTCGGATTCGAGTCCACTGCTGCAGAGCCTGGAATTGGTCTCGGTTGACGCCGGAGATGGCGACTAGCTGGGCTGGGTTGCGCGAGGCTGGTGAGCTCAGGCTCGCTGTGAGAACGGTCAGGACCCTCCAGACCGGCGCAAGTAGCGGCAAGAACGGCGTTCCGGTCGAATACTCCCCTAAAGGCTGCGAGGTTGAGATTTCCCTCAGCGGCTTAAACGCCGCCATTCATTCCAGGCGACTCACGGCGCAGCTGAAAAGCCGCGCCCTTTCAAACCAGACCCAAGCGGACTCTTTCAGCCGCTAGAACGGAATATCTTCGTCCGTGATCGGCCCAGCCCCCGCCCCAGCTGGCTCCGGCTCCGGAGTGCGCTGGTCGAAGTTGTTGCCGCTGCCGCTCGCAGAAGAAGAAGATGCTCCGCGCGAACTTCCGTCGCCGCCACCGGCGCTCTCGCCGCGTCCGCTGAGCATGACTAGATCGTTGACAATGATTTCCGTCATGTATTTCTTTTGGCCGGACGTCTTGTCGTCCCAGGAGTGGGTGCGCAGGCTGCCCTCGATGTAAACTTTGCTGCCCTTCTTCAGATATTCGCCGGCAATTTCCGCGGTCCGCGCCCACGCGGTAATGTTGTGCCATTCGGTGCGGTCCTGCCAGTTCCCGTCCTTGTCCTTGTAGCGATCATTCGTGGCCAGACTGAACTTGGCGACGGGCGTGCCGCTTGGGGTGTACTTCACCTCAGGGTCCTTGCCCAAATTTCCGAGAAGGATGACTTTATTGACACTTTTTCCAGCCATGGCGGTGCTCCTTTGCAGGGGTTCACTATAACAGAACGAGGCCGGTGGAGATTGTGATGTGTGTCACAACGTCGGCAAAGTTATCGTTTTGGGGCGGGCCTACCCAAATACCGAAGTTTAATACTCGCGGAAGCAGGGTTCATAACGGCGACGGCTCAGGTTATAATTCCGCCATGCCTCCTGCACCCGGCGCCAATAAAGCCGTTGGGATGGTTCCCGACGAGCTTAAGTTTGAACCGAAGTCGAAAGGGCTCGCCACGCCGCGCAAGAAAAAGCCCAAGGAGCTGGCCGTCATCACCGAATGCTGCACGGGATGCGCTGGCTCGCCCGCGTGCGTCGAATATTGTCCGGTGGAAGACTGCATGTTCTGGGTACCCGACGAAGACAACCCGCCGTTCGGCCGCATCGCGATCGATCCCATCCTCTGCATCGGATGCAAGAAATGCTTGAGCAAGGGCCCGGACGGTTGTTTCCTCGACGGCTGCCCCTGGGACGCCATTGCCATGGTGGATACGGCTGAGGTGGAAAAAGAAGTTGGGCCGATGACGATTTAGGTTCGGTGGTCAGCTCTCAGCTTTCAGTTGCGGCAAGTCCCACTGGTTGCTGTAGAGATCCTCGAAGACCGCCACGGTTCCGTACGATTCCTCGCTTGGCGGCCGGCAGAAGGTCACTCCGCGGGCGGTCATTTCACGATAGTCGCGCCAGAAATTGTCGGTGTGGAGAAACAAGAAGACGCTTCCGCCGGTCTGGTTGCCAATGTGGCTGGCCGGCTCGGGCGTCACTGCTCTGGCGAGCAGTAAGCCAGTTCCGGTTGATCTCGGCGGCCTCACCAGCACCCAGCGCTTGCTGTTGCCGAGATCTATGTCTTCGATCAATTGAAAGCCGAGAGTTGCGTGTAGAACGTTAGCGCCACGTCGTAATCGCGAACCAAAAGAGCGACATAGCCCAGTGTCTGTGCCATGAGTTAGCAGACCCAAATGCCGCCTGGCAGTACGAAGGCTGCACTGACGGCAATTGCGTCGAGAGCGTACGAACATATTGTCCCGAACACCGAATATTTCCGACGTCGCACACGATCATGCAGTCTGCGGGCGGCAATACCAATTCCCGTGCGCGTCAACCCGACACTCCAGACGTTTGGTTTGGGCGATCCACGCACACCATATCCATTTTGAGGACCAATGAGGCCGTGGTATAACCCGCGGCTTTTATAGCGACGAAATATCCAAATGCCATTAAGTGCTGGGCCAGCGGGCATGATGGTTCTCCAGTCTAGTGTCGGCTTCGGTCGCGGATCGCTTTTTCCGTTTCCAGCGCCTGCTGGCGCACGTGATCGGGAATATCCGGCAGATCCCGTTCGTAGGGACGAATCGCCGCCAGATCATCCATCTGCCCGACCAGATACAGAGCCCGCAGCGCCTCCCACACCTGCTCGCTTCCCGGATCGACCACTGCCACTTCTGCGCCCACGGCTACATTTGCGCCGGGCTGCGAGACGGAACGGATTCGTCCGGGAATCGGCGAGCGGACTTCGACTGGCCCGCCAGGGGTCGCCAGCTTCGCCAGCAATCCGCCTTGATGAATGGCTGTGCCAGGGCGGTCCGCATCGACGACGTGACCAGTTGCGCGAGCAGTGATCTGCGCGGGCTGCAGCAAGGCCACAATTTGCGGACGGCCGGTNNGGGGAAGAGTCGGCGAGCATCTTCAGCAGCGTTTCGTGAAAGCTCGCGCCCGAGGTGTCCTGCCCCATGACCCAGGCGTCGGTGTTGCGGACTTCTTCTACCGGATCATTCGCCAGGCGGATCAGGTCTGGATACCACTGCTTTAGAGCCGCATCTCCGTGGGACATGCGCTCTCCCGTCTGTACCAGAGCATGCTGGATATGGCGCGGCTTCTTGTCGTCGTGGAGATATTCGGTTAACTGCTGGTCGGAAAGGTGGCGCCCAAACCATGTGTTCCACCAGAACAGAAACGGCATGAGCACAATCAGCCAGCCGGTAGTAAAGAACAGAATTTTCTGCGTGCGCGACATGCTGCGTTTGGACTTGAGCTCTGCTACGGCAGGGCCATCCGGATCAGCTTGCGGCGCGGAAGCTTGTGGGGGAATGGGCATGGAATCTTGGGAAGGAACTATAACAGAAGCCGCCTACTCGACATCGGCGTCGAGCACGCGTTCCTGCTCGAGGTAGTGCGACATGGCGTACTGCGCCAAAAGCGGCGTCTGGAGGCGGATTTCAGCGCCGATCCACTCACCTTTGGCATGGGGCGCGTCGGGCGGATGGTTGCAACGCCCGCCGCTGCCGAACTGGGGGCCGAAGTCCGCGCTCTGAATCTGATCGAACTGGCGTACTTCGCGCCACGCGGCATCGCCGACGGTCCCGGAAACGTCGATTTTTAGCTTTAAGACAGACATAAAATCAATTCCCCACAGAGATACCCTTCGGCTTCGCTCAGGGGCAGGCTCCGACACAGAGAAAACCAAAATCAATGCTTCCTGAGCTTTGCGCTCGCTTTTTTCTGAAGTTCTATGTTTTCTCTGTGACTCTGTGTCTCTGTGGTGGTTAGTTCCTTAGCGCCTAGCTGTGCGGGAACCATTGGTAGAGCATGAAATACACGATCACGCCTGTAATTGAAACATACATCCACAGCGGCCAGGTCCAGCGCGCGATGGCGCGATGCTTGGCATAGCGCGCCTTCAGTCCGCGACTTAACGTGATAATTGCCAGAGGAACTATGACAATGGCCAATGTGACATGTGAAATCAGAATCGTAAAATAAACTGGCCGCGCCCATCCCTCGCCTAGAAATCGAATATTTCCGACTTTGTAGTGGAAGAACAGGTAGCATCCCAGAAACAGCGCCGACGCAATCATGGCAGTAATCATGCACGCGCGATGAGCTGCGACGAGGCCGCGTGCAATCAGGACGCGTCCGGTGAGCAGCAGCACCGCGCTGGTTCCGTTCAGGGTTGCGTTGAGGGCAGGGAAGAAGGCGTATTGTTCGGCGATCACGCGGCGGGCCTCGTGGTACGACGGTTCGCCATCAGCAACGCCACTCCGAACATGACCAGCGAAAACAGGGCGAGCGTTGCCATCGCCGAGGATAGCGGAAAGCTGGTCTCCGCACCGGGATACAAAAGACCGCGTAACGCCGCGACGCCATACGTCAGCGGATTCAATCGCATCACTACCTGAATCCATTTTGAGGCGCCCGTAATAGGAAACAGAGCGCCTGATACCAGCCACAACGGAATCAAAAAGAGGTTCACAATTCCGTGGAAGGCCTGCGAGGAATCCATGGGCCAGGCGATCGCGAAGCCGAGGGCGGTCAGGGAAAACGAAACCAGAAACACCACAACTGCGACCAGCAGGACCGGCAACGGTTGCAGATGAACGCCGGCGAACGGCGCGAAGATCAGAAAGATCATGCCTTGGACTGCCGAAAGGGTCGTCCCGCCCATCACTTTGCCGAGCACGATCGCCGAGCGCGGCACTGGCGCGACCAGCACGGAAAGCAGAAAGCCTTCCTTGCGGTCTTCGATCACCGACATCATGGTGAAGATGGAAGTGAAGAGCACGATCATGATCAGCGCCCCGGGATAGAAATAATCCAGGTAATGCTGCTGGCGGGGGCCGCCGCCAGAGCGGAACGAGGTACCGAATCCGGAGCCGATGACCAGCCAGAACACTAGCGGCGAGGCCAGTACGCCCACTACACGGGTAGGTTGGCGATAGAAGCGCACGATTTCGCGCCACCAGAGAGTGAATGCTGGCAGTATCACGCCGGCAGAAGCTGGACTGCCCATCGGCCGCGCTAAAGTTGTTGCCTGAGTTGCCATTTCTTAACTCGATTTCATCTAACTCGCTTTTGCGGCGGGAGTTTTGGCAGGCGGAGTTTTCTTTTTGCCAATCCATCCGCGGTCACGCATTTCCCAATACGCATTCAACAGGAAGCATGCCGATAGCGTGAGCAGAATGAGGGTCATAAAAAGGCCGTCGATCGTGACTGAAAATGGCGAGAGCACGATCATCCCACTCGCGAAGATCCATACCACGCCCGCCAGTGACACCACACCGAGCACCAGAGAAAGCACCAGGATTATTGGACGCAAGCTACCTCCTCTTCTTCTTTTTCTTTTCTTCGAAACTTGCTTCGCGCTCTTCACTCCAGAACTTGTGGCCCGTGCGGTGGATGAACACATCCTCCAACGCGGGTTTGCTGACGGAAATTGCCTGAATCTCACCGGGGAACGCTTCGACCACATCGGGAACGAAGCGGTGGCCGCCCTCGCGCTCGATGCGCACCTGATTACCCAGTACGGTCGTTTCTACCTGGAAGCGCGTGCGAATGTGTTCGGCCAGCAAAGCCGCGTCGTGCGCGGCATCCAGCATAATGATGTCGCCACCGATTTCGCTTTTTAGTTCTGCCGGCGTGCCCAGTGCGACCAGATCGCCCTCGTTCAAAATGGCCAGCCGGTCGCAGCGCTCGGCCTCTTCCATCAGGTGGGTCGTCACCAGCACGGAGACATGTTCCTCATCGCGCAGCATCTGCAGATATTGCCACAAATCGCGGCGCGCGCCCGGATCGAGTCCCGTCGTCGGCTCATCCAGCAGCAATATTCCCGGGTGATGCAGCAATCCCTTCGCCAATTCGATTCGACGTTGCATTCCGCCGGAGAATGTCTCCACCCGTTCTTTGGCGCGGTCGGCCAGACCTACGCGGGTCAGGATCTCTCCCACACGCTTTTTGAGCGTTGCTCCGCGCAGACCGTAGAGGTGCCCCTGGTGCCACAGGTTTTCGTACGCGGTCAACTTTCCGTCAACACTCTGCGCCTGAAATACCACGCCGATCTGCCGTCGGAGACTCGCCGCATCCTGGGCTGCGTCGCATCCCATAACCACTGCCCGGCCCGCCGTCGGAATCATGAGCGTTGAGAGAATGCGGAAGAGCGTGGTCTTGCCGCTGCCATTTGGACCGAGCAGGCCAAACAACTCCGCTGGGCGCACGTCGAATGAAACTCCATTCAACGCCGTGCGGCTCTCATAGCGATGGACCAGATTTTCTACGGAAATTACGGGCGCGGCGGTGTGCTCAGGTTCGGGACCGGCATCGGCGAGTGCAGAGACTTTCGAGACCAAAAGAATACTCCGGGGACTGCAACCAGTTTACGACATCTCGTCGAATGTCAGGACTGGCAACAGCCCTGCAAAGATTTGCGCACGGAGGTGAGGTCTTGCTCAGAGCGGGTTCGCATGGTTCAAGCGGTCGAAGGATCCTGTTGCGCCTGTGGCAATCTTTCTTCGAAGGCGACCGGAACATGCCTCCACACCTGGATCGCCAGGATCACGGTCGTAGCTAGCAAAAGTGCTCCCACCGCGACGTGAGCCACGGTGGAGATTACCATGGGAAGTTCGGGCTGCACCGCGTTCCTACCCCACGCCACCCGCGTCAGAAACGCAGTAAAGCCCAGGCACAGCTGCGCAATGACTAGCGACAGCATCATGATCGCCGGCCGACGAACTGCTTCGATCTGCGAATAGACTGTGAGCGCCCGCACCGCCGTCCACGCCAGCACAAACGATACCACGACGGCGTGCACGACGTGTGGCCACCAGCTTAAACCGTGGTGACGGAACATGGCCCCCAGAATTAACTGGACGTACAACACGAAAATGGAGAGAAGGGTTAATGTGAATAGGCTTGGGCGCCGCTGATCGAACTCAACTTGAGGCTGCTCTTCTACCCACTTCTTGCCAGTGAATAACGCTATCGCCACGGCAATGCAAAAAAACGTTTGCGCCAGCGCGGCATGCGCCGACGACACCGCCGGGGGCAGGTAGAACAGGACCGTGATGCCGCCCAAAATCCCCTGAGCAATCACCGTACCCAGCGCGGCAAAGCCCAAAACCCGCATCCAACGCCGCTTTTCCACGCGCCACGTCCGGACTGCGAGGAGGATCGTCAGAAGTCCTGCCCCTTGCGCGATCATGCGGTGGGTGTGTTCGAATTTCACCCCGCCCACGAGTTTCGGAATTTTGTACCAGGAACCGAACGAGGTTGGCCAGTCCGGAACCGAGAGGCCAGCGTCATTACTGGTAACCAGCGCGCCCGCAATGATCAGGAGAAAAGTCCAGCAGGCAAGAACGACAGCGAGCCGGTGATGCCCGCGATTGTACGATGTCGCGATGGCTTTCAGAGCAGTGCCCCTTGGGTCAGTGGGTTCAAGAGAGAGGGGCGGAGCAGGTCGCACGGTGAGCGCAACCTGCTCTGTCCAACCCGATATTCTACCAAACCATCTATCGAAAGAGCGCGGCTACTCGCCGGCTGCTTTGAAGCTCTGGTCGACAGTCTTCGAGTCTTTCGGACCAACCGTTACCTTCTGATCCTGCTCTCCGAGCTTCTCTTGAACAAACGCGATGGTGTAGTCGCCCGGCGGAAGGCCCTTGATCTGATACTTTCCGTCCTTGTCGGTAACGGCGAAGAATGGGTTTTTTACCACGTTGATATACATTTTCATCCAGGGATGCTGGTTGCACTTCACCGGCAGCATGATTTCCTCGCGCGCGAAGTTCTTTTGAATGTCGGCGGAAGATGGCGGCTGCGACTCGTTCCATTCCCGGTTGTCTTTGGGGGTGGGGTGGATGTTGTGCGTGGTCGGATCGTCGTTCTTGATCTGCACGGTCTGGCCTGCCATTACGCCAAGGACGTGCGGGTGATAACGGCAGCCTTTCTGCTCGAGCACCACGGCATCCTTGGGAACATCGAAGGTGCGGCTGCCGAGGCCGTCCTTGACGTAGACGAACACCGGCCCGCCATTGGTCATGTT
>PLEA01000378.1 GCA_003136335.1 Acidobacteriaceae bacterium
CTTACCTTGACGTTGCCGTTCACATCGTCGACCGTGGTATCGGAATGCTGAGCGGAGATGTCGATACTGCCATCGCGGCCGGAAAGGTTCACATCGCCGCGGCGGGAAGTGACGGAAACCTGCACTTTGCGGGGCAGAGAAATGTCGAGGTCGGTTTCGACGGGATGATCTCCCGCGGCTTCGACGTTGGCATTGAGCGTAAGCAGGCCGCCAATGGCGGTGATGGCGGGCTTGGTTTGGTGATCGTACTTGTCGGCGTCATTCTGATTGTCGGCGCCCACGCGCTTGCGGACGACGACGGTGATCTTGTTGTCATCGGAGGCGTGGATGCTGACCGCGCCGTGAGTGTCAATGATCTTGAGGCTGGCTCCCGCGGGGAAATCCTGCTCGAGATGATCGTTGAAGTTGTAGGTTTGGCCGAAGATATTGCTGAAGTCGTTGTCGTCGAAATTGAACTGGTCGTGCAGGCCGGACCAGTTGACGTGTTCCAGTTGGGTCGCGATTAGGCCGAACACTACGATCATTACAACCAGAACAATTCCTCCGCCGCCAATTCCTGAGGCGCGAGTTCCTTCCCGCTGCGCGCGTTGATGCTCGATCAGTTTGATCACGCCCCACACGATGAGCAGCGCCGGCCAGTAGTTGGCGAATAAGTGCGCCAGGCGGCCGAGGGACAGGACGCGCATGGTGGCCATCAGGAAGACCGTGCCCAGCACGATCAGAACGAAAGGCCCGGCAAGAGAGCGTCGCCGCGGCGGAGGAGGAACGACGGGCGGAACTCTGGGAGTCATGAGTGAGTTAGACATGGTTCACCTCGCCAGAAGAGGCCGTCTGCTCCGGGTTGGGAGGTGGCTGCGGCGGCGCGACATTCGGTGGAACTGGTGGCGGAAAATTCTGTGGAACACCGGGCGGAGTGCCGGGAGGCAGAGGGCCGACGTGTCCGCTCGACGAAGAATTGCCCTGCATCAGCTTGACCACTCCAATCACCAGCAGGATGGCGGGCCAGGTTCTGCCAAAGCCCACGCGGGAAACACTGTCGAGCAGGAAAAGCACGCCCAATGTAACCAGCATTGCTGGACCTATGAGCTTGCGGGTGCGGCAGCGCTCGCACTGGCACGTAGCCGAACTGCCGCCGATCAATCCCCACTGCTTGGCAAAGAGCCAGACACCGAGAAAGATCAGGATGAGCGGCCAGAAACGATCGAGACCGAACTCAAAGAGTCCGGCAGTGTGCAACAGGAAGAGCACACCCAGGCCAATCAGAATGGCAGCTCCGACAGGAACCTTGGTGCCTTCGAATTTCTCGCCGGCGCCAAAGGTCTGTGCCAAGCCGAATGGGTCAGGGGCAGGCTCGCCCAGCTGGATTGCCTTGGCGCTGCGAACCGAGTCAATGATCTGGTAGATGTAGAAAAAACCAATTGCGATTCCCAGGACCATGATCACGTACCAGGGAAGGTCGGAACTTACACCGAGGATCAAAAGCACCATGATGACCAGGTGCGACAGTCCCTTGGCGTACTGGCCGGTGTAGACCGCGCCCACGCCGATGGGAAAGAATCCGGCGAGAATTCCGGCAACGGCCGGGTTGGGTCCGGAGGCTGGTCCGGATTGAACTTTCACGCCGAGGCCTTGATCCATGAACTGCTGGTATCCGGTTTGTGGCGGAACTCGTTGCGGAACAAATCCTGCGGCCGGTACTGTGCCTTCCATGCGGGCAGCGAGGCACGCTTCGCAGTAGATCACGCCGCGGACGTCGTGGGTGCATTGGTTACAGAGTGGCTTCCCGCAAGTACGGCAGAAGGCCACTGCAGCAGTATCGCTGTGTGTGGCGCAATTCATACGGACCTCCTGTTAGTGGTCACCGACACTACAGGCAGATCGCAAAAAGGTAGACATGGAGATGGACCCTCAGGAGCGCTGGCCAGAATGAGTTGGTTATCGATCTGGCTGTAATTGCGCTCCTGCTTCTGCTCGGGCTGTTGTGTTGTGTCGTTCTTGTCGTCTTTCTGTTTGGCCGGTCGAGATTCTTTGCGGCCGGGTTCGGCGGGCGCGACCGTACGTTTGATTTCGCGCACGCGCGACTCGACTTCGTACACGATCCGGACATTCTCGTAGTAGTGCACCACCCGGGCTTGTGTGTGGTAGTACGTGAGCCGGATCGCGGATGGCCGCAGGCTGATCTGGCGCAGGTCGGCGGGTTTGACGCCGGCTACGGTCAGGCCCACCGACAGCGCGAAGAAGGCCATGCCGAACGACATGGCAAAGCGCGGCTGGCGGACCGTCGCCCAAATCGGCTCGAAAAGCGAGGCCTGCACGTGCTCCCACCATGAAACGCGTTGGGGAGTTCGTACGGTGGCTCGCAGGCGCTGGGTGTCAACGCCCGTTGTGGATGCCAGAATGTTCGTGACCAGGCTGGCTGGAGGCTCCACCTCGGTGAGACCTTTCAGCCAGTTGCGGCCCGCCTCAGCGTCAGCGAGCAGTGGACCACACGCCTTGCAAATGCGGGCGTGGGCCTGGAAGCGGTCGAGCCCGGTCCCGGTCAGGACGCCGTCGAGGGCGTCGGAGAGCAGGAGGTCGAACTCGTTACACTGCATTCCATTACTGGTTTGGTCTGGCATCACATCACCTGCCTATAGATACGTTGTAAAAGGCGCGCAAGTTCCGCCCGCCCTCTATTTATTCGCGATTTCACGGTGCCCTCCGGAACCTTCAAAGCGGTAGCGATTTCACGGTAGTCCATATCCTGTAAGTCCCTTAGAATCACAGCTTCCCGAAGTTCGGGGGAAAGTTTAGCCAAGGCGGCGTGGACGGTCTCGCCAACCTCCCGGCTGCGCACCTGCGCGTCGGGTGGGGCGGAGTGGTCCGGGATTTGCTCGCTGAGGGGCTGAGCGTCCTCGTGCTCAGACGCGGCGGTGTCAAAGGAGTCGGTCAGCCGGTCCTGCTTGGTCTTGCGGAAATGGTCGACCAGCAGGTTGCGGGTGATGGTCGTAACCCAGGTGACGAACGCTCCTTTGGTGTGGTCATAGCTCGAAAGCGTGCGATACATCTTGATGAATACGTCCTGAGTGAGATCCTGGGCGTCGTCGCCCGATCCGGCAAAGCGGTAGCAGATGTTGTAGATGCGGCGGTTATAGGTTTGCACGATTTCCTCCCAGGCGGCGGCGTCACCGGCAATGCAGCGCCGGACCAGCATCGCGACGACCTGGACGTCTTCCACTTGTACTCCCCGGAAAGCTTGACCTGCCCAACCTAGAACAAACTTGCCTTCCCGCTCGGGAAAACTCTGTCATTCCGACCGCAGCCTCCCCTTCCGCTTAGGAAGGGGAAGCGCAGTGGAGGAACCTGATGTTTCCCGCCCGGGCGACAACTCTCCCCACAAGACGGTACGCACATAGCGTCCCGCAAGTTCGTGGGTTGAATGGCGCGCCCGCAAGTTATTCGAAACAGCGCATTGTAGCAGTGGGACTGCGGGAATCGACGCAGTTGACGAACACTCACGTTAGGTGAAGAAATTTTCGCCGGCCCCGTCGACGAAGCCTAAGAAGTTGGAGTGAACTTTACGTTGATGAAGGCTTCGCGCTGCAAGGGACGGTTCTGCTGCTCCGCTGGCAGATAAGAAGAATGCCATACAACGCCGAGGGCGGCCGCCGAGAGCGTGGGATCGGAGGTTTCGACTACCTCAGCGTCGAGGACCTTGCCTTTCTGGTCGAGAATTGCGTACACGATGACGGGCCGAATCACCCCACTGTACCGCGCTGGCGCGCGCACGTATTCAGGAAACCGGAAAGGGCCAACCATGATCGCTCCCGGGCCGTGGGAGAGCATTTTCTTCGTCGGGACGAACTGGTCGGGATCGTTGTTGGCGTCTTGGATGTCTTCGAGATGAATCTGCAGCACGCTAGTGCCGCCTTCGACGATGGTAGTTTGCCGTGGGAGGATACGCCCGTGAAACTGAATCCCTCTGTTGTAGTCGAATACGGAATAAATGCCCGGGGCTTCGGAGTGAATGCGCAGCAGGCCGGTCTTGGGATCGATGCAGAATTCGTTTTCTTCCCAGCGGCGCCCGGGAGTGGCGGTGGCGTCATTGCCGCCGCGCGACGTCAGAATGCAGGCGATTTCGGTACCTTCCCAGTTGGCGGTGGCCATGCGCATGAGTGAAGGAGCGAAGTTGCCGACCATCGGCCAGAAGACCGAGTTGCGAACCATCTGGATATGCAGCGGTATGTGGCCGCGCGGCTTGTCGTCCTAGGCGGTGCCTTCGTAGAAAATTCTGAGTTGCGAATAATCGCCCAGACGGGCCGACCAGCGCCAGGTCTGGCCATTGAGCCAGGTTTCCTCAACTTCTCCATAACCTTGAGGTTGTGCGAATCTCCGCCTGTGGAGTTGAATGAAACTTTCAGCGTGAAAGGCGCCATACCGGGCGTGTGCATGGCGCTGTTCTGCCGGGCACGCTCGAGCAGGTTTAGCAGCACAGCGCGCTTTTCCGGAGTGTCCGGAACCACGGTGGGCCCGGTCGCGAGCTCCAGAGGGTCGTAGGGGAGAGGCGCTACTTTGGGTGCAGATTGCGAGAAAGCGGCGGCGACAAAGAGCAGAATAAACAGCGCGCGACGCAGGGGCCGGATGCACATGATGCACACTCCAGCGGGCGGGAAAATGCTAGCCCAGCATGGCTACCTGCGCAAGCGGGGGCGGCTGTCCCCGGCTTTCCCCGCATCAACTGATTCTGCTACTCTCGACCGCGCACATGCGGGCTGCTGCCATCCTCGGACTGGGATGTTCTCCGACAGATCTGAAGCCTTTTCAGTCTGACACCAGGGTCGAATGGCGCATGGGCATGCCGGCCTCGGGCGAGCAAGCCGATGTAATTCTGCTCTTCGGCGGCGACGGGACGATTCATCGCCATCTCGGGCAACTAGTCCGGCTGGGTTTGCCGGTGTTGGTCGTGCCGGCGGGAAGTGGAAATGACTTTGCGGGGGCGCTTGGATTGCGGCGGGTTCGCGACTCACGAACGGCCTGGCAGAAATTTTGCGACGGCGCCGGCAATATGCGCACCATTGACCTGGGAGTCATTTCTCCGCCGGAAAGCGCGGGCGGGACGCCCGCGCCACATGCCCGCTACTTCTGCACCGTGGCAGGGGTCGGGCTCGACGGCGAAGTTGCCCAGCGCGCCAACCGCCTGCCTCGCTGGCTGCGCGGGCACGGAGGATATCTGCTGAGCCTGGCGCCAACAATTTTCACATTTACTCCACTGCCAATGAAGATTCTGACACGCCCGGAAGGTCGAGTCGAAAACAACGACAAAAGCGAAGTCTGGACCACTCGCAGCGATCGGCCCACGCTGCTGGCTGCTTTCGCCAATACTCCCCTGTACGGCGGCGGGATGAAGATCGCTCCTCAGGCCAAGATGGACGATGGCCTGCTCGACGTTTGCATCGTCGGAAGCGTTGCTCCCTTCCGACTCTTGCGATTATTCCCCAGCGTCTACAGCGGCCGCCATTTGAACATTCGGGAAGTAGCATACTTCCACGCCGCCGCGGTGCGGATCGAGACTGAACATCCGCTCGATGTGTATGCTGACGGAGAATATGTGTGCCGCACACCCGCTGAGGTGGCCGTGCATCAAGCAGCGCTGAAGGTGGTCACGCCCTAGACCTGGTTAACCTCGGCAGGCCCGGCGTTGGCTCCTTGCCCAATCCCGCTAGGTGCTAAACTTTCCTCATGTCTGAAGGACGCTCGCGCACCCTGCTCTGGGTTCTAATTGGCGGAGGAGCTTTTTTCCTCTTCGTGCTGGCCGTATTCACGCTGGTTTACCTCACGCTGCACGCAGGCGGAACTGATGCCGGCATCACCGCTTTTGGCGACCGCATCGGCGTGGTCGATCTTGACGGCGTCATTCTTTCTCCGCAGCCGGTCGTGGGCGAACTGAAGAAGTTCGGCGACGACTCGTCGATCAAGGCCATCATTCTGCATGTGAATTCTCCCGGCGGAGGCGTGGCTGCGTCGGAGGAGATTTATCGCGAGGTCAAGCGCATTCGCAGCGAGAAGAAGAAGCGCATCGTGGTCTCCATTGAAACCGTGGGCGCCAGCGGCGCCTACTACGTGGCGTCCGCTTCCGACAAGATTTACGCCGACTCGGGCAGCATCGTCGGTTCTATTGGTGTGATTGCGCAGTGGGTCAATTATGGGGATCTGCTCAAGTGGGCCAAGCTGAAAGATGTCGTCCTCAAGACCGGAGAATTCAAAGACACCGGCAACCCGGCCCGCGATCTCACTCCCAACGAGCAAGCCTACATGCAGTCGCTGATCGATAACATGTTCGGGCAATTCGTCAAAGCCGTGAGCGACGGGCGCGGCTTGAAGTTCGAGGATGTGAAGTCGATCGCCAACGGCAAAGTCTGGACCGGCGAGCAGGCCATGTCGATGAAGCTGATCGACGGCGTCGGGGACTTCGAGACGGCGGTGGCAGACACTGCAAAATCGGTGGGAATCAAGGGTGAGCCTACGCTGGTGCATCCGGAAAAAGACCGCAAGACCCTGATGGATCTTCTGCTCGGCGATGTTTCGCAGTTCCTCCCCGGGCGCGAGAAGATGCTGGAGCAGCAGGTGGGGTTCTATTACCTTTGGAAATAGGATCCTTGAAAGTAGGACCGGCCGAAACTCACGGAAACGGTATTTCCTCGGCGTATCCATCCCGTAACTTGCATTAAACCCTTGAAATTTGAGAAGGTTATGCAGGATGCGGCTGCGGGCCTCCGCGGATCAGGGTGCTTTGCGCGCGTCATTTCCGGGATCATAGCGGCGGATCACACCTTTGAGCTAACCGCCGGTGAAAAATGAAGAGGGGCGTGTATGACCAAAGCCGATCTGATTGACGAAGTCTCGCGTTTGGCAGAGCTTACGCGCAAAGACAGCGAAGTGATTGTGGAGACGATCTTTGACAGCGTGGTGCGCTCACTGCGCGCCGGCGACAAGATCGAAATCCGCGGCTTTGGCAGCTTCCGCACCCGCCAGCGCAAACCGCGCGTCGGCCGCAATCCCAAGACCGGGGAGCGCGTGGAAGTGCCCGCCAAGAAAATTCCATTCTTCAAGCCCAGCAAGGAATTGAAAGACCTGGTCAACGAGGGCAACGGCGCCGCACCGGGAACTCCCGCACCGCCAACAACTTCAGCTCCGACGCTGTAAAGACGTTGCTTGCAACGTCTTTGAGGCGGGCAATTCTGCCCGCTATCAATGCCGCGCGTCGCGCCGGACAGCCGAGGCGGCTGTCGCTACACAACCCTTATGGCTTCGTTCCCAAATACAGATCGGCAACCTTCAGCGCGAGCGCTTGCGGATCTATGTCAGCGCGGTTGGCTAGGACGATCACGGTCAATTTGTCGTCGGGAAAGCGCTGGATGGTAGTTCGGAAACCGATTGTGCTGCCATCGTGCGACATGCGTTTGTGGCCATGATAGGGATCAACAAACCATCCGAAGCCGTAGCTCACGGCCGGACCGTCAGGAAACTTCGCCGGACCGTCCGTGGGCTGCACTGGGGTCAAGGCTGGCCGCATCTCCTCCTCGCTGAGCAGCGTGTGATCGCGCAGGGCGCGGTCCCATTTCGCCAGATCGTCGATCGAGGAATAAATGCCGCCGTCGCCCAGTACGGCCGAAGTGGGGCTTTGATCGGTTTCATGCCAGGCGTTGTCACCCTTAAAGTGGCCATACGCGCGGTGCGGCACTTCGTTCTTGCCCTTCTCGTAGGCCAAAGTGTTTTTCATTCCCAGAGGGACAAAGATTCTTTCCTGAAGAAACTGGCCAAAGCTCTTGCCCGAGGCTTTTTCCACGATCATCGCCAGCACCGCATAACCCGAGTTGCTGTACTCCCACTTCGATCCCGGCGCAAACTTGCCGCTGTTTTGCTGCTCAAGAAGTTTCAGCACGCCGGTATCGAGAATCTGCGGAATTTTTTCCTCCGGGGTATTGGGATACTGCTTCATCAGGAGATCTTCGTAGTCTGGCAGTCCGGAGGTGTGGTTGAGCAAGTTGCGGACTGTGATGGACTTTCCGTAAGCGGGGAAGTCAGGAAAGAAATCGGTGAGGTGGTCGTCGTAGTGCAGCTTGCCGTCGCGCGACAGCAGCATGATGGCCGCCGCCGTGAACTGCTTGGTGAACGATGCCAGCCGGAAATTCGTTCTGCCATCGATGGGATGCAGAGTGCGCAGATCGGTCACGCCATATCCGCGCCGAAACACGGGCTTTCCGTTGCGGACGACGAGAACTGCGGAGCCCGGGGCGTTGCTGGACTTCAGCGAGGCGAAGATGGCGTCGATCTGACTCGAGGAAACTTGGGCTGCGGCTGTAACAGCGGAAAAAGCGAGTGCTAACAGAAATGCGGATGCGTGTCTGGTCTTCAAGGCGAGCCCCCCGACCTCAGATGCCTCGATCTTCAAACGCCTGGATCTTCGACACCATAGCAGATGCGAAGGAGAAGCAGAGCCACATCATCATTCCCAAATCCCCGCCACTGCCAGCATCCGCCCCGTCTTGCCCCTTTCGGCGCGATAGGAAAACAATAAATCCGGGTGACAGTTGGTGCAGAGCGGAGACGCTTCGATGCTTTTCGCGGGCACGCCTGCCGCCAGCAACTGCTGGCGGTTCGCTTCCACAAGGTCAAGAAAAATCTTCTTTGGCAGATCGCTGTGTCCCGGAGCGCGAGCGCTCAGAAACATAAGCGGATATTTTTCACGTACCGGGTCGGACTCTTTGACCTCGCGGAACAGCTTGGCCCCGTACTCAAACTGCGATTCAAATTTGGTGCGAACCTCTTCGCCGACTTCGTAACAGCAGCCTCGGATCCCGGGGCCAATCGCGGCTTTGAGATCGCGAGGACGGCTGCCGAAGAAGCGATGCATTTCGCCTATACCTTTCTCGACGATGCGCTTCGCCGTACCGCGCCAGCCGGCGTGAAACACGCCGACCACATGCCTCTTAGCATCCACCAGAATCACGGGGAGACAGTCGGCGGTTTGGATCCCGAGCAGCAGGCCGGGAGTCGCGGTGATCAGCCCATCTCCGCTGAGTGGCTCTTCGGGAATCGAATCGATGCGGCGAATAATGTCGGAGTGAATCTGGCGGAGCGTGATCAGCGGCCAGGGCGATGTGCCGACTTTACCCGTACTGCGGCGCTTTTGGATTTCCGCTCCAAGTTCGCGGAGAAAGGCAGCACGGTTCCGTTCGACCGCAGCCCGCGCATCGTCATTAGTAAATCCAAGATTGAGATCGCCCTTGCCGTAAGCGCGGGAGGATCCGTCGATGCGCGTGGAAAATCCATGTACGAGCCACGGAAGCTGGCTCAGATGCTGTGCGCGAAGAATCGTAAGTTTGGTTTTGTTCGGGGCCCGGGTTGG
>PLEA01000287.1 GCA_003136335.1 Acidobacteriaceae bacterium
GCGGATCGATAATCGCCGTGGGATGTACATTTCCGGAATCTGAAGTTTTGGGCGATGGATTCATTGAGTCGTTCGTGGATTGATCGGCGCCCGGCGATCACTATCCTGCATCGCCGTCCCCGGTGCCCGATCCCCGTCCGCGAGAGCTGTCCACTAACTGGCACGAAACAATTGCTTCGGCCACACGTTTATCGCCCACGTAAGCGTAACCTTGCATCTTCGCGGCGGTCATGCCCGGCACCGAGCGCCAACCGGTTACCTCCACCTCTAACCGCAACTGATCGCCCGGGCTGACCGGCCTGCGGAACTTCGCGCGCTCGATCCCGGTAAACATCATGATCTTATCTCTGCGGTCTTCGACCTCGGTCAACAACAGCGCACCCCCCGCCTGCGCGATGGCTTCCACAATCAGCACCCCTGGCATGATGGGCAGGCCCGGAAAGTGTCCCGCGAAGAAGGGTTCGTTGAACGTCACGTTCTTGATGGCGACAATGCGCTTCCTACGTTCCAGATCAAGCACGCGGTCAATCAGCAAAAAGGGATAGCGATGCGGCAGGATCTTCAGAATCTCGTGGATGTCGAGCCCGGTCTTCGCAGAGTCGGGCGAAGATTCCGTCACAGGGATGCTCTTATTCATGGTTGTCTCAAAACGCTGCGTCTCAAAACGGCTTGAAGATTATACTGTACGACTTGCGCCCGAAGGTGTCTCTTCTACCCCGGGCCGGAGACCAACGCAGAGATGCCGGGCAAGAAAACAGAACATCCGAAGCGATCCGACCAAGTCCCCTCCAACCCAGTATGGAGCGAACGACTGCGCTACTTTGAAGCTCGGCAGGAAGAGATGGTCCAGACGATCCGCGAATTTGTCGCGATTGAATCTCCCAGCGACAACAAGCTGGCCGCCGACCGCATGGGCGCGTTGCTCGCCGCGCGCTTCGAGGCCCTCGGCGGACGCGCGCATGTGCACCGCGCCGAGGACTTCGCCGACAGCGTGCAGATCGATTTCCCCGGACGCGAACAAATCAAGCCCGTTCTGCTGCTCGGCCACTTCGACACTGTCTATCCGCTGGGAACGCTCGCGACCATGCCCTGCCACGTCGCCGACGGCCGCCTCCATGGGCCTGGCGTGCTCGACATGAAGTGCGGCATTGCGCTCATGCTTTACGCGATCCAGGCGCTGCAGACGTGGCATGCGGGACTGCCGCGGCCGGTCACCGTGTTTCTCGTCTCCGACGAGGAAGTCGGCAGTCACTCTTCCCGCAGAATTACTGAAGCACTGGCCAGGGAATCGGCGGCCGTGCTCGTGCTGGAACCTGCTGGACCACGCGGTGCGGTGAAAACCGCGCGCAAAGGTGTCGGCGAGTATATTCTGCACGTGAAAGGCATCGCGGCACACGCGGGGCTCGATCCCGGCAAGGGACACAGCGCCATCGTCGAACTCGCGCGGCAGATCACCGCCGTCTTCAAACTGAACGATTTGCGGCGCGGTCTGTCCGTGAACCCCGGAGTGATTCGCGGCGGAACTCGCACTAACGTGATCGCCGCCGCAGCCACAGTGGAAATCGATGTGCGCATCAAGAAAGCCAAACAGGCCGCCACCCTCGATCGCAAATTCCGCTCCCTGAAGCCCTTCGACAAATACTGCAGGCTCAGCATCGAGGGCGGCATCAACCGCATGCCGATGGAGCGGACTGCCGGCGTGGCCGCGCTCTACAAAAAAGCGCAGGCGATCACCCGGCAGATTGACTGGAAACTCGAAGAAGCAGCGGTGGGCGGAGGCTCCGACGGAAACTTCACTGCGGGTATGGGCATCCCCACGCTTGACGGCATGGGAGGCGTGGGCGAGGGCGCGCACTCCGTCCACGAACATATCGTCATCTCTGCGTTGCCGCGTCGTGCGCTGCTTCTGGCGGGGATGATCGGAAGCGCCTGAAACTATTCCTGGGCCGCAAACACCAGGAAATAATCCATTTTGTCGCCCTTCACAAAGTCATATTGCTCAAGCAGCTTGTAGCCTGCCTCTTTCGCCTCGTCAATCACAATGTCGCGGCCCACTCCGTGATCCTCGCCATTGCCGTTGCGGTCAATGACTCCCACCTTGGCGTCCGGACGCAGGGCCGCGCGCAAGTTCTGCAGCAAAGTCACGGGCTGCGCAACCTCGTGATAGGTCTTGAGCAATAATACGGCGTCCACCGAACTCGCAGGCAGAAGCGGGTTGTCGGCCTTCCCGAGAATCGTCTTCACATTTTGTAAGTGCTCTTTCCGCGCACGCTCGCCGATGTAACGGATTGCCTCCGGATTGATGTCGACCGCATAAACCAGGCCGCCTCCGTCCACGCGCCTCGCCGCCCGAACCGTGAACCATCCCGATCCGGCGCCAATGTCGGCGACACCTTTTCCCGGTGCGATGCCAAGAATGTCCATCACGCGGTTGATCTGAAGTCGATCTTCGCGGCCTGGGGAATCGAAAACCGAGAGATCTCCGGTGTACGGTGCGCTGGTTTTGCGCTGCGCGGTCGATGGCGCAGTGGGCGCTGGAGCCGAGCTTTGCGCCGAACCGGTTACGACATTCTGGCGGAAGAGCAGCAGGGCGAGCAGGACAACGCGAAGTTTGAGCATCCGAGACGGCCTCCGCACGGAGTGTATCTTTCGAGAATAGACTCTGGGGAGCAGTGGTGGTGAGCGTTTCGGTGCAAAAGCGACGTTTGCGCGCTCCGCCTTTGACTCCGCAGCAGGGGTAGCCTAAACTTTTCTCAGGGGCCTTCGGCTGGCTTACGCAGTGTTTCGGCAACCGCCCCGGTGGAGGAGTTATGGGTGAAGGTCTTTTTCAGCCTTTGCATTTGCTGTTGATTGTCGCGATCGCACTTCTGGTGTTCGGCACCAGCAAGTTCGCTGCTGTGGGCAAGGGTCTGGGCGAAGGCATCCGTAACTTCAAAGCTTCGATGAAAGATCCCGAAGTCGAAAAGGAAGAGGCCAAGAAAAAAGAAGAAGAAGAAAAGAAGGTATAACTTTCTCGCCGCTCTTCGCCAACTCTGCCCGCTCGCCTCCGAAGGCCGATCTGCCAGAAAGCACGCACCGCAATTCAAATTCCGCGTCGCTCGCGCAGCATTCTATAAACCAGCGCTACCGGCAGCCCCACCACATTGCTGTAATCGCCTTCAATGCGCGGAATCCACCGCGAAGCCATGCCCTGAATTGCATACGCTCCCGCTTTATCCAGGGGCTCGCCAGTCGCGACGTATTCGCGAATCTCATCGTCGGACAGCTGAGTCATCGTTACCAGCGTAGTTTCGGATGCAGTTCTCAGTTCTCGGTTCTCAGTTCTCAGTATTTCGTATGAGGTTCGCAGCGACTGGGCGTGCGACACAGCCTCACTGGCAACTGGCAACTGGTCACTGGCAACTGCCTGAACCAGGCAGATCCCCGTGATCACCCTATGCACCCGCCCGGAGAGCAAGCGCAGCATGCGAACCGCATCGTCAGCGTCGGCCGGCTTACCGAGGATCGTCTCACCGCCCACGACAATCGTGTCCGCTCCCAGCACCGGGTCCTTCGGCCGGAGGCGCCAGACCGCGAGCGCCTTCTCGCGCGCCAACCGCTCTGCACACTGGCGCGGCGGTTCGCCCACGATCGGAGTTTCCTCAATATCCGCAGGCTGCACAGTGAATGAAATGCCCGTATTGCGCAGAAGTTCCTGGCGTCGCGGCGAGGCGGAAGCGAGAACGAGCATGGCCTCTGATTCTAGTCGAACCAGCAGCGAGTACCGAGGGAGAGGGCCAGTCGCCATCAACACGTCCCGCCAGGCTGCTGAAAAGTCTGACTGCGGCTCAGTCTTGAAAGGGCGCGGCTTCCAGCCGCGTCGTAAGTGCCGCAAGATCGGCAGCAGCTTTAGAGGTTGCGGAAAAAGTCACCGATGCCTGCCTCGCCGTGGAAGAGCGGCCCTTCAGGGCCGCGTAAGACCCGTGAAATCAAACCGGGCCTCAGCCCCCGCGGGGAATGTTCCTTAGGCGAATCGCATTTTTCCGCAGCCTCTTTAGCCGCCAAAATAGCATTCGGTCATCCACCGGAGTTTCTTCAGCAGTCTGCCAGGTACTCGGTCCTCGATACTCGGTACTATCTGCTGCCCACTACTCCGCGCACCGACTCAATCAGCTTGGCAGAATCATAGCCGATCCCATCTTTGAAAACCGTCTCCACGTTTTCGATGTCTTCGATCTTCTTCGACGGATCGCCTTTGATCACAACCAGGTCGGCCTGCTTGCCGGGGGCAATCGTTCCAATGCGGTCCGACTCTCCCAGGAACTGCGCCCCGTTGGCGGTCGCGATGTGAATCGCCTCCAGCGGGGTGAATCCCGCCTCCACCAGCAATTCCACTTCCCGCTGATCGCCGAAGCCCGCGATTACGCCACCCATCCCTGTGGGGTCGAGACCGGCGAGCAGCAGACCGCCGGCCTGGGCGAACGCGTGTTCGAATTCCATTTCTTTCTTAAACGCGGCAGGCCAGGGGGAAACCTCGGTGCCGTATCTCTGATGCAAAGATGCCGCATCGCTGGAACGAACCCGATTCCACAGAAGTGCGTTGCGCGCATCCGGTGACAAAGCGTCGAGCACGCGCTTTTGGATGGTAGGCCGTCCCGAAAAACTCCCCATCTCAAACACGGGAAGAGTAGAAGTGACGGCGACGTGATGTTGCACTAAGTACAAAATCATGTCGTGCAGGGGACCGGCAGTCGCGTCGAGTTTCGAGATCAGATCAGGATTCTCCGGGTTGTCCGTGCATTCGCCCGGCTTTTTCCCGGGAAGGAATTCCGTATCCACGAGTAGTCCATGC
>PLEA01000520.1 GCA_003136335.1 Acidobacteriaceae bacterium
AAATTCACCGCCAAGCTGGAGGAGCCGTCTCTGGCGGTCGATCCCACATCGAATCAGAAATCGGAGCAACTTCCTACCTATAACGTGTATTCGATCGACGGCGACGTAACCGCTCCGTTGATCTTTGTGAACTACGGACTGCCGGAGGACTACGAGCAACTCGACCGGCTGGGCATCTCGGTGAAGGGCGCGATCGTGATCGCCAAGTACTACCACTCGTGGCGCGGAGTGAAACCGAAAGTTGCGGCCGAGCACGGTGCCATCGGCTGCCTGATTTATTCGGAGCCGAAGGACGATGGCTACACGCGCGACAATGTGTTTCCACAAGGGCCGATGCGCAATCCGGACGGGGTGCAGAGAGGAAGTGTGATGGACTTTGCCTCGTCGAGTCCGGGAGATCCGCTCACACCCGGCATTGGCGCCACGCCCGGCGCCAAGCGACTGGCATTGAAAGACGCGAAGAGCCTGACGAAGATTCCCGTCCTGCCGATTTCCTACGGGGACGCGCAGCCTCTGCTGGCCGCCCTTAAAGGGCCCATGGCACCGGAGGATTGGCGCGGAAATCTGCCAATCTCCTATCACGTTGGACCGGGACCGGCGAAAGTCCATTTGAAAGTCGAATTCAACTGGGACACAAAGCCGGTGAACGACATTATCGCAAAAATTAGGGGCAGCGTTGCGCCCGACGAGTGGATTATTCGTGGCAATCATCACGACGCATGGGTCAACGGCGCCGAAGATCCAATCTCCGGCCAAGCCGCGCTGCTGGAAGAAGCGCGCGCCATGGGACTACTGCTCAAGCAAGGTTGGAAACCGCGCCGGACTATCATCTACACCGCGTGGGATGGCGAAGAGCCGATGCTGCTGGGCTCGACCGAATGGGCCGAGACGCACGCCGATGAATTGCGCCAGCACGCCGCCGTCTACATCAACACCGACGGCAACGACCGCGGACTTCTCGGCATGGGCGGTTCGCACACTCTGGAACAGTTCATCAACGGAATCGCCCGCGACATCGCGGACCCTGAGACCAAGCTCACGGTGTGGCAGCGGCTGCAACTGTCGAAGATTGCGGAGGCGAAGTCCGCCGACGACAGAAAGGAACTGCGGCAGCGTGCTGATCTGCGCATCAATGCCCTGGGTTCAGGCACGGATTTCACTGCGTTTCTCGATCACATCGGTATCGCCACGCTCGACTTGGGCTACGGAGGCGAGGACGAACAAGGCATCTATCACTCCGTTTACGATGATTTTTACTGGTACATGCATTTTTCAGACTTCGATTTCGTGTATGGCCGGGCCCTGTCGCAGACGGTGGGAACGTCGGTGATGCGGCTGGCCGATGCCGAAATCCTGCCATTCGATTTCGTGGACTTTGCGGATACCGTTCAGAAGTACACAAAAGATTTGGAGAAGTTGCTCTCTGACAAACAGGAAGAAATTCGCGAGCGCAACCAGGAGTTAGACGAAGGCGTCTTTAAGGCCACGCTCGACCCCAGGCATCCTACGGTCGCACCCTCCCGCGAAGAGATTCCTCCACACCTGAACTTCGCTCCCATGCAAAACGCGGCCGACGCGCTGGCTCGCAGCGCGGAGCATTACCGGCAGGCCTTATCGAAGATGCAAGCGGGTTTGGACCAGAGTCAAGTGGAGTCGCTGCGCGCCTTGAACCAGCGGCTGATCGAAAGCGAAAGAAAACTGACCAATGACGATGGACTCCCGCGTCGTCCCTGGTACAAGCATCTGCTGTACGCTCCCGGCGTCTACAGTGGCTACGATGTAAAGACCGTCCCCGGCGTGCGGGAGGGCATTGAACAGAAGAGGTATGACGAGGCGGAGCAGGAAATTGTGCGGGTGGCGAAAGCGTTGCAGGCGGAATCGTCCCTGATCGAATCAGCGGCGCAATCGCTGGGAGATCACTAGCTCGTAGAGACGTCGCTTGCAACGTCTCGCCGCTGGCCAACAAGTGGAAGGCCGGCTAGAACGGCGCCTGGATTACGAGCTGGCCAATTGAGCGCTCTGCCCGAGACATTTCTGATTGTTGATAGATGATTGTTGATTGATCTCTTACCACCCGAGTTTTCAATCAGCAATCATCAATCAACAATCACCCACCAGTCCCGCCCGCAAGTTGACCGACTCACTTGCCCGCCCCCGCTGCGGGCTGCGACCCTGCGTAATACCCGCTCTTGGTGCGCACCGTCATTTTGCCGTGTCCCTTGGTCTTGGCTTCGACGCGAATCTGGCGAAACCCGCCGTTGCCCCTGGGGTTGGTAGGATGATAGCCAATGGTGTACTGATTCCGGATGTCGCGCGCCACGGTCCGGCTGATTTCGTCCACTTCATCCAGCGTCTTGGGGAAGAATGCGATCCCCCCCGTGCGCTGCGTGATGATATCGAGCGCACGCTTCGCTCTCTTCGGATGTTCTTCGTCCCCCAGAATTCCAATGGCATACACCGAGGGGCCGTTCTCTTCCTGCAGGTGCTTCACCGCCTGCTCCAAAGTCTCGTTGCTGGCGTTATCCTCACCATCGGTAACGATGAATAACACCTTTTTTTCCAGGCGTGCGTGCAGCTTCAGATGCTCGGCCGAAGCCACAACCGCGTCGTAGAGAGCGGTGCCTCCGCGGGCGTCAATCTTTTCCAGTGCTTCCTTCAGCTTCAGCAGGTTGTTGGTGAAATCCTGGTCGAGATAATACTCGTCGTTGAAGTTCACGACGAAGACTTCGTCCTGCGCATTGCTCGACCGCACCAGATTGAGCGCGGCCTGGTTCACCTTGCTTCGCTTCTCCCGCATCGACCCCGAGTTGTCGATGAGGATGCCCATAGAAACCGGGATGTCCTCGTGATGGAAGGAGATAATAGTCTGCGGCTTTCCGTCTTCCAACACAGTGAACGCGCTGCGGTCAAGCGTGGTGACGATGTGCTGCTTGTCGTCGATGACGGAAGCATGCAACAGGACTTCGTCCACGTCTTTGCGAAAGACAAAGACTCCCTGATCATTGAGTTTCTGGTCCTGCTCGTCTTTCTTGGGTTGCGTTTGCTGTGGGGCTGCAGGCGCCGGCGCGGCCGAAGGTGGGGTGGAAGAAGATGGCGTGGCAGAGGGCGGCATCGCAGGCTTCGGGTCGTTCTGAGGCGCAGCCGACTGCAGCCAGACCGGCATAGCCATCAGCATACCGGCGCAAATCACCAACGTGAAGAGAAGAACCCTCGCGGCCCTATTCCGCAGGCGCGTAATATCCCGTCCTGGCATACACCCGTAGAGGCGGCAATCCTTTCGGTGGCAGCAGCTTCACTTTTATCTTACGCCATTTGCCGTCGCGCACCACTTTGCTCGGACGGTATCCCAGGACATACTGATTGCGCAGTTCGACTCCAATCTTCGTCGCCACATCGCCTAGATCGTTGGGATTGTCGATGGTAAACGCCCGTCCCCCGGTCAGTTCCGTGATGTCGCTCAGCAGTTGCGGGCCCAGGCGTTCTTCCATGGCGGAGGCGTAACGGTCATAAATGCCGATGGCGTAGATCATCACGTCGGCTTCCTTCACCAGAGACTTAATCTCCCCTTCCGTGTACCGGCTGTGATTGTCTCCTCCGTCAGAGATGATCAGCAGGGCTTTCTTTGCGTACTTGGCCTGCCGCATCTTGCTCACGCCCATGTAGATGGCGTCGAGCAGCGCCGTGCGATGCCGGGGCACGGCGAAAACCAGCTTGTTCTGGATCTCGTCCACCGAACTGGTGAAGTCGCTCACGGTCTCCGGTTCGTCGGAGAAAGTGATCATAAAGAACTCATCCTGCGGATTCGCCGTCTTGAAGAACTCGACCACTGCGTCTTTCGCACGTTCCATCTTGCTGGCCATGCTTCCGCTGGAATCGAAGATCACGCCCAACGATACCGGCGCATCTTCGCTGGAAAATGTGCGAATCTCCTGCGCCGCGTTGCCTTCGAAGAGTTGGAAGTTCACCTTATCCAGGCCGGTCACCAGGCGGTTCATAGGGTCGGTAATGGTAACTGGGACCAACACCAGGTCCACGTCGACTTTCAGCGCGTGCACGTGCGTGGTAAGCCCCGTTGTGGTGGCGACCAGGTCCGCCTTGGGAGGGGCGGGAGGCTTATCCACTTCCCGCGGCAAAACGTGCACGTCATTCACGTCGGTTTGCCCGAAAGCCGGAAAGGCGAGGCAGGCCAGTCCCACCAACGCCAGCGCCAGCCATAGCCGCATCGCGCCCATGGGGGAAGAATTTTTGCACAGTTGGGGTTTAGTCGGGTCCCAGGGGAGAACCGGACAGCCACGTCGCACTACGGCCATCGGGTGAGATGACCAGCGCCCTTCATCCAGGCGGGCCATAGATACCTCAGTGAGGCGGATGTTAGCACAGCTTCCGCCTCGCAGCGCAGAGTTTTTGTCAAATTTCGGAGACAAATTCCCGAGCCGGAGCTTGGTTGTTCTTTGTGAATGAGGGGTTGCCTTGACAATGGACCAATCTTGGGCAGAGATTTTGGCCGGCGAACTCGAAATCTAGTATTCGCCCCATTGGGCGTCATACCGAACCGGAGCCGTTTTTCGGTCCAGGGAGGGCGGGGAAGAATCTGGCCAGCAGACCCTAAGCTGGTTCCCCGACGATTTCCGCGATCTTGTTACAATCGGAAGTTTCTCATGGCAGACATCCAACCCTTTCGCGCTCTCCGCTACGACTTGCAGCGAGTTTCGGCTGCGCAGGTCGTCACCCAACCCTACGACAAGATCACTCCCGCGATGCAGGAGCGTTACTACGCTGCCAGCCCTTTCAACCTCGTGCGCATCATTCTGGGCCGCCGCGAATCTGAGGACAACGCCAGCAACAACGTCTATACCCGCGCAGCCGCAATTGGGCGGCAATGGCGAGCCGACGGGATCCTCCGTCGCGATTCCGAAACCTCCATTTACGTCTATTCCCAGACCTTCACCGCCCCACCGGGAAGCAAGTTCGAGCGCCGGGGATTCATCGCGCTCGGCCGACTGGAGGATTATTCCGCCAAGGTCGTCTTCCGGCACGAGCAAACTTTGTCCAAGCCGAAGGCCGACCGGCTCGACCTGCTTCGCGCCACCCGCACCCACTACGAGCACCTCTTTCTGCTCTATGAAGATTCCGGGGAGATCGATTCTCTGCGGAAGCCTGCGCCAGATGCCGCGATCGACGTCGACGACGAATACGGAGTCGCGCACCGGGTCTGGCAGATTTCTGATCCCGGCGTGATCGCGTCCGTTCAGAAAAAGATGCGTGACAGGAAGCTGGTCATCGCCGACGGCCATCACCGCTACGAAACTGCACTCAATTTTCGCGACGAATGTCGCACCGCGGCGGGCGCCGGTTCGAACCTCCAGGCTCCGTACGAATTTGTCATGATGACCTTCATCAACATGAAGGATCCGGGGCTGCTGGTGCTGCCTACACATCGCGTAGTGCATTCGCTGGACTCGTTCTCGGTCGACGAGTTTCAGAAATCCAGCGGCCGCTTTTTTGCAGTGGAAGAAATCGACGCTGGACTCGATGCTGCTCGCGCTACCGCCCTCCTGCGCGAGCGCGGCCGCTCGGGAACCGCTCTGTTGGCGGTCACCGCCAACCGCGCCTTCGTGCTGCACTCGCCAAAATCCGATGGGGCGCAATTCTTCGCGGGCCTTTCGCCTCGCCAACAGGCGCTCGACGTCGTCCAACTGCACAAATGCCTGCTGGAAGGCGTGCTGAAGCTTTCCGAAGAATCGATTCGCAACCAGCAGAACATCTCTTACCTGCGCGACGCTTCCGAGGCGCTGGATCAGGTGCGCAAAGGCGAGGCCAACGTCGCATTCCTGATGAATCCATGCCCGGTAGCGCAGGTACGCGATGTAGCCTTCGCCGGTGAAGTGATGCCGCAGAAGTCCACCGATTTCTACCCCAAGCTGCTCAGTGGATTGACCGCCTATGCGTTGGACTAGCCGCTCACGTAGCGCCGGCGTCCCGCCGGCTGTCCGGGGGGCGTCTCGCCCGCCGGGGATGGGCATACCAATCGTCAAAGCGTGGGCGCTGATCTTCATCTGTATCTTCATCTGTATCTGTATCTGTGCGGTCGTTGTGTCCGGCGCCCCGCCCGAAAAGCATCTTTCCGTTTACTCGGTCGCGGCCAACTATTCGCTTCCCCTGGTGCAGCGGGAAGGCCGGGACTATGTAGGCCTGCTCGAAGTGCTGGAGCCGCTGGGCAAGGTGAGCGCCAAGTCTGATAGCCGCGGTTGGCGTTTGCGCTACAACAATGTGGAAGGCGATTTTCAGGTCGGCAACACTCACGCCCGAGTACAGGGCCGCGACGCCGACCTGGGCGGAAAGTTCTTGGAAGAAAATAATCGCGGACTCGTCCCCGTCACTTCGCTCGGTTCCCTGTTGCCCCGATTCCTGGGCGGCCCGGCCACCCTCCACGAGGGATCTGGACGGCTCTTCATCGGCAGTGTGGCGACTCACTTCACCGCCTCTCTATCGGGCGATAATCCTCCGCGGCTCATCTTCCATTTCACTGCCCCGGTGAACCCGAGAGTGGCCACCGAACCGGGCGCGCTGCGCATGACGTTTTCGCGCGAACCGCTGGTCGCCCCGGCCTCGCCGACACTTACGTTCGGCAACAAGGCCATCCCCTCGGCCATTTACAGCGAAGGCAGCGGGACAGCGGTGGTCACGGTGAATGCCGCGATCCCGGTGATCGCCAGCTTCAGCCGCGACGGACGAACGGTTACGATTTCTCCCGCATCCACGCCCGTGGCCGCAGGCGCGCTCTCACAGACTCCAAACTCATCCGCGTCAGCCACGCCGCCACCAGCCCCGGCACAACCCACTCCCGCGACTTCCGCAGCCGAGCCCGCGCCGGTCGCGCCTGCGCGCCGCTATTTTGCCGTGGTCGACGCCAGCCATGGCGGCGACGATCACGGAGAAACTCTCAGCAACACTCTGCTCGAGAAAGATGTCACCGTCGCGTTAGCCCGCAGTCTGCGCCAGGAACTCGAGAGCCGCGGCATCCCGACTCTGGTGTTGCGCGATTCCGACGCGAACCTCTCGGTCGACCAGCGCGCCATCTTCGCCAACGCGGATCACGCTGCTATCTACATCGCACTGCACGCGGCGTCCAGCGGTCACGGCGTGCGCGTCTACACCGCGCTGCTTCCGTGGGGGAGCGACGATCGTGGGACCTTCCTCTCCTGGTCAACCGCGCAGCACGCGGCGTTGCCCCTGAGCCAGAGTGCCGCGAACGCAGTGGCCGCCGAAATGCAGAGACGCCAGATTCCCGTGCGCACGTTAACCGCCCCGCTTCGACCGCTGAACAATGTGATCGGAGCGGCCATTGCAGTCGAGGTCGCGCCGCAGGGATCCGATTCCTCCCAACTGACCGCCCCCGACTACCAGCAACTCGTTACCAGCGCAGTGGCGACCGCGATTGCCGCCACTCGCGATCAACTCGGAGGCGCCATGAGGTCCGAACCATGATCCCACGCCATTTCGCGATCGCGATGTCGGTGCTGCTGATCGCACTGCTGGGGCTGAGTTTGTATGCGTGGCACATGCGAACCGTGGCTGTCTCCCTGCCGGCCGCCTCGACCGACACTCGACCGCTGGCCCCTCCCGTGGCCGGCCCCACGGAGCGAGTCACACTTTTTGTGGCGCACGATAACGATGGCAGCCTGCGCGCCGAGGCTGCCCAGATTCCGCTGCCCTCCGGACGTCAGCAGCGCGCCGAAGAGCTTCTGCGCGCCCTGCTCTCGCTCTACCTCGACAAGTCCTCGCCCCATGCGCTGGGCTCGGGCGCCGAAGTCCGCAGCGTCTTTCTGGTCGATCCCGGGGTCGCGGTCATCGATCTGAATTCCGCCTTTGCCGACACTCACCGCTCCGGTGTCCTGGTCGAGGAACTGACCGTGGCATCGCTGATCCACACCATCTCCGCCAACACTCCGGACATTTTGAAAGTGAAGATTCTCGTCGACGGAAAAGAACGCGACACGCTGGCCGGCCACGCCGACCTTTCCGCGTTCTACGACGTGACCGCGGTGAATCAACTGGCCACGCAACTGCGGTCTGGCCCCTAGAGGCCGGGTCTCAGGTCTTAGGTGTTGGGTGTTGCGTTTTAGGCCCGAGGTATGGGGTCCGAAGTCTTCGATCTGAGGCCGGATCATTTACGATCCCGATCATGTTCCATCGCACCGCAGTCTGACCATAGAGGGACCTCGGACCTCAGACCCAAGACCGAAGCCCTAATCCAATCATTTACAATCGCGAATCATGTTCTATCGCTCTGATAATCGCTCTCCCGAGCAACTCCGCCCCGTCGTTCTCACGCCGGATTTCATCTCTACCGCCGAAGGTTCTGTACTAATTGAAGTGGGCAATACGCGCGTCATCTGCACCGCCTCGATCGAAGAGACCGTCCCGCAGTTCATGCGCAACTCGGGCAAGGGATGGATCTCCAGCGAATACAGCATGCTTCCGCGTTCCACCCTGACCCGCACGCCGCGCGAGGTCTCCAAGGGTCGGCAGAGCGGACGCACGCATGAGATCCAGCGTCTGATCGGCCGCTCCCTGCGGGCAGTCACCGATCTCACGCGCCTCGGCGAACGCATGATCTTGATCGACTGCGACGTCATCCAGGCCGACGGCGGCACGCGCACCGCCTCGATCACCGGCGCATTCGTGGCGCTTGGCCTCGCTCTGGAAAAGCTGGTGGACGCCGGAACTCTGACGTCGGTTCCGCTCAAAGATTTTGTCGCTGCCGTGAGCGTGGGAATTGTGGACGGAGAAATCCTGCTAGACCTCTGCTACGAAGAGGACTCGCGTGCCGACGTCGACATGAACTTCGTCATGACCGCCGGACATAAGCTGGTGGAAGTGCAGGCGACTGCGGAGCACCAAGTGTTCGACGACCAACAACTGGCGAAGATGATCGCCTTCGCGCGCCAAGGCGTGCAGTCTCTAATTGCCAAGCAGCAGGCCGTGTTGAGCGCGCTCACGCTCCGGCAGTAAACACACTCCAGACAATCCGGAGCCTGTGGGGGGCATCAGAGTATCCCGTTTTGAACCCTTGACTGAAACGACACCGGCGGTGCAACTTTCGTTCTCCGCTCCGCAAGCGGAACTTTACTTGTCGCCTTCACGACGGTACGGTGAAGAGCTGACATGGCAACTCTTCGTGCAGTCGAGCGTCGGCATGAACCGCGTAGTCAGGCAGACCTTGGCCTCCTGGTATGGTGCATTGAAACCAAGGGCGCGCGCTTTCTGCAGGAAGCGCGTGCTCGCGAAATCAGCCTGAGTGGAGCACTGTTGTCGGGCCTTGATGCCGAACTTAGCCCCGGCGACGTGATTGGAATTCTCTACGCAGGCAAGAAAGCCCGCTACCAGGTGATCTGGGTTCGCGAATCTGGCCCCGGTCACAAGATTCAGGCAGCGGTTTATCGCATCGCACCGGACGAATGCCCGTGGGGGGATTTGCTGAAAAAAGAGCACGCAGGCGATCCGCCCGCCGTCAGCCAGCCCGCTCGATAAAACAACTGCCCCTACGCGATCCAAACCGTCTTCGCGTTCACGAACTCGCGGATGCCGTGGGCTCCCAACTCCCGTCCGTGGCCCGATTGCTTCACGCCGCCGAAAGGAATGCGCGGATCGGAAGCGACCATCTTGTTGATGAATACCATCCCCGCTTCCAGTTCGTTGATGAAGCGCTCGCGCTCCTTCTCATCGTTGGTCCACGCGCTCGCCCCCAGGCCAAACCGCACGTCGTTGGCAATGCGGATCGCCTCATCCTGATCCCTCACTCGAAAGATCGACGCCACCGGACCGAAGAACTCCTCGCCGTATGCAGGTGAATTTTTCGGAATGTTGGTCAGTACCGTGGGCGCATAGTAGTTCCCCTGGCGCTGCAAGGGATGGCCACCAGTCAGCACCTTCGCTCCCGCCTTCACGGTTTTCTGCACATCGGCATCGAGCGAAGTAACGGCGTCGGCGGTAGCCAGTGGACCAAGCTCAGTTTTCTCGTCAAAGGGATCGCCGATGCGAAGGCTCTCCATGCGCGTCACAAACTTGCGCTCAAACTCGGCCGCAATGGGCTCGGCTACGATAAATCGCTTCGCCGCAATGCAGGACTGCCCGTTGTTAAGGATGCGCGCTTCGACTGCCGTCTTCACTGCAGTGTCCAGATCGGCGCTGGGCATCACAATGAACGGATCGCTGCCGCCCAACTCCAGCACAACTTTCTTGATCCGTTTTGCCGCCCCAATGCCCACCTGGATTCCGGCCTGCTCGCTGCCCGTGAGTGTCGCCGCCACCACCCGCGGATCGTTCAGCAGCGCGTCCACCTGCTGCGACCCGATCAGCAGCGTCTGAAACACGCCTTCGGGAAAACCGGCCTCCAGAAAAATGCTCTCGATGGCCAGAGCGCACTGCGGCACGTTCGAGGCATGCTTCAGCAGTCCAACATTGCCAGCCATCAGCGCCGGAGCGGCAAAGCGGATCACCTGCCAGAAAGGAAAATTCCACGGCATCACGGCCAAAACCGGGCCGATGGGAAGATAACGGATGAAGCTCTTCTTCGCTCCCGTCTCGACCACTTCATCGGCCAAAAACCTCTCGGTATTCTCCGCATAGTAGCGGCATGCGGTGGTGCACTTAACGGCTTCGGCCACGGCGGCCTTGTAGGGCTTGCCCATCTCCAGCGTCATCAGGTGGCCGAACTTCTCCTTGTCGCGCTCCAATATCTCAGCCGCTTTCAGCATGCGTTTCGCGCGCACGGCGAACGGCGTCTTGCGCTCCGACTTGAACGCGCTGACCGAAAGTTGCAGCTTCTTCTCGATCTCAGCCTCCGAAAGCGGCTGGAATGTCTTGACTACTTCGCCGGTGGCGGGATTGATGGTTGCAATAGCCATGATGGCAGTTTCCTCTTTTCGATCGCCCGGGTAAACGATAGACCCCTATTGTCGCCCCAGAACCGACAGGAAAGCTCAAGCGGTCATACCACTCTACCATCCGTAGAGGCGTTACTTGCAACGTCTTGCCCGCGGCGAGATAGAAGATAGCGGATAGCGGATAGCGGACGCCAGAACTGGACGATATAACAACTCAAGGGCCCAGCCATGCCGCCAGAAGTTCGTGTCGGGCAGGGGAGAACGGATTCGTCACCGTCACTCCGTTCCATGTGAAACCGGATTGCATGTCTTCCGAGAGAAGCAACCGGCAGCTTGCAGCGGACGCGGCGGCGAGGATGATCGCGTCCCAAATTCCGAGGCGGTGGTGAGCGGCCAAATCGATCCCGGCAAGCAGGACTGCCGGCGATGTCTCGATCAAAGGGAAGGCATCCTGCCAACTCAAGATCGCACTCTTCGCTTTCCCCGGCGAGCGTCCCGCTTTCCGCACTAACACGTGAAAGAGTTCCCCCAACGCCTGCACCGGCAGGAACGTTGCCTCCACTGGCAACTTTCCGATCATCTCCAGAGCGACCTTCTTGCTTGCGGCGCCATTCACGCCCTCGGCGTACGCCAGAATATTCGTATCAAGCGCCACTCTCATTACTTGTCCAGGCAAGCGTCATTGCCCGTCCCGCTAGTCATACAACTCGTCCCTTTTCCAGCGACCGATCTGGACGACACGCTCCGATCGCAACCGGCCAAGGAGAGAAGCTCGGGCACTGCTCGCCGCGGTGCGATCGTCCTTGAAGGGTGCGATCCGAGCCACCGCCCTACCATGGCTGGTAATCACATAGCTCTGTCCCTCTTTGACTTCTCTCAAAAGCTGCGAGAATTTCCGGTTCGCATCGGCTGCCGAGATCGCCTTTTCCATAGGTCCCCGTATGTAGTTATATTACCTACTTTCCATTAAGTGCGTCAACATCCAAATGGTCGGCGCGTTCCTGAACCCGGAATCGCAGCCCGCCAGTCGTACCTCCTGCGCCGATTCTTTCCCCACTTGGTTTACAATGATCCGTTCCGCGCACTCATCTTCATTCTGCAGTTCTGGAGGACACCCATGAAACTCACCCCAGGCAAACTAGCCGGCCTCAAAAAAGTCTCCAACGAACGCGGCATCATCGCCGCCGCTGCCATGGACCAGCGCGGCTCCCTGCAAAAGTCGTTAGCCAAGGAAAAGGGCGGCGAAGTGACCGACGCCATGATGGAAGAATTCAAGACGCTGGTCAGCGAGGTTTTGACTCCGCACGCCACAGCGATCCTGCTCGACCCCGAGTGGGGACTGCCCGCCTCAAAGCGCCGCGCCAAGAATGCCGGCCTGCTGCTTGCTTATGAGAAGACCGGCTACGACAAAACGGGCCCCGGCCGCCTCGGCGATCTTCTGAACCACTGGTCGGCCCGCCGCCTCAAAGAAGCCGGCGCCGACTGCGTGAAGATTCTGCTCTACTACACGCCTGACGACCCCAAAGACGTCAACGACCAGAAGCACGCCTGGGTCGAGCGGATCGGCGACGAATGCCGCGCCAACGACATCCCCTACTTCCTGGAGTTTGTCGGCTACCAGGAGGGCGCGGACGAAAAGGGTCTCGACTACGCCAAGAAGAAACCGCACATCGTCACCGAGAGCATGCGCGAATTCAGCAAAGACCGCTACGGAGTCGACGTGCTTAAGGTGGAAGTGCCGGTAAACATGAAGTTCGTCGAAGGCACCAAGTCGTTCGGCGGACAGAAGGCGTACACCAAGAAAGAAGCCATCGACCTGTTCCACAAAGCCGCCAACGTCGCGACCAAGCCGTTCATTTACTTGTCGGCTGGGGTCAGCAACGCGGAGTTCAGCGAGACGCTGGAACTTGCCGGAGAGTCGGGCGTGAAGTTCAACGGCGTCCTCTGCGGTCGAGCGACCTGGAAAGAAGGCATTCCCATCTACGCCAAACAAGGCGCAGCCGCCTTCCGCAAGTGGCTCGAAACCGAAGGCGTAAAAAACATCCACAACGTCAACGACAAGCTGAAAGCCGCGACCAGTTGGCATTCCATCTACGGCGTGGAACTAGTTCACGCGTAGAGCGGGTTGAAAGAAAGAAAAAGAATAGGAAGCGGGTGCCCCATCCTAAACGTCGCGCCCTTTGCCACGTTAGGGTGGGGACTTTGACTTTCTAACCCAAGAACAACTCCCCCACTCCCGCTAAAATAATCCGATGACGACACTCATCACCGGCGCCTCCGGCGGCATCGGATACGAACTGGCCAAACTCTTCGCTCGCGATCATCACAACGTAGTGCTAGTCGCCCGCAGCGCCGACAAACTCGCTCAAGTCGCGACAGAACTGCAAACCCACGGCGTCACGGTGAAAACCATCGCACTCGATCTGGCCACGCCAGTGGCCCCGAAGTTTCTCTTCGACCGGCTTCAAAGCGAGGATGCTCCTATCGACATCCTCATCAACAACGCCGGCTTTGGCGCCTTCGGCGAATTCGCCGATATGCCCGAAGAAGAAATCCTCGGCCAGATCCATCTCAACATCACCGCCCTCACCGAACTCACGCGTCTGTTCCTGCCTCCCATGTTGCAACGTCGCACTGGCCGGATCATGAACGTCGCCTCCACCGCGGCGTTCCAGCCCGGCCCGCTGATGGCCGTCTACTACGCAACCAAGGCTTACGTGCTTTCGTTCTCCGAGGCCATCGCGAATGAGTTGCGCGGCTCAGGCGTTACCGTGACATGTTTCTGTCCGGGAGCAACGCACACCGGCTTCGCCAAGCGCGCCGGCGCGGAAAATTCTCGGCTGTTCAAGCAGCTCGGTGCCATGTCGGCAGAGAAGGTCGCGTGCGACGGCTATCGCGCCCTGATGGCGGGACGCACCGTTGCCATCTCTCGCGCACAACTGGCTCGTAGCGCAGTCCGTCCGCTTCGCCCCCCGAAAGATGGTTACCGCCGTTTCGCGCTGGGTCGCGCAAAAGGTCTCGTAGAGACGTTGCTTGCAACGTCTCTACACGGTGCTCGTTTTGACCGAGGTGATGAATTTCATCCAAACCCGCATGCGGCGCGCCGTTTACAAATCCCTACCTTCTCTTTGCAAACCTTTACCCACGAAAACGATACTTTGTGGTAAGGCACGGGTCTAAGCCAATGGGAGCGGGATTCCTCTCCCGAGGTCCGCACGAAATCGAAGACTCGGCGTCACGGGCTTTCGACAGGAGGTAGCAAATGGCACACACCAGTAGTTACCCCGTTTCGACCTTTCAGACTCTCGCCGGGACAAGCGCGAGAAAATCTCTCGCTGCACTCACAGCGTTACTTTTTACCTTCACCTGCATGGCGCAGGATAATGCTCAAGCTCAACCACAACCCCTTTCCCCGCCGGACGCGCAGACCAGCACGCACGCCCCGGCCAAGTCATCCACGGTGACGCTTCCCGCCGGAACCAGAATTGCTCTGGTGCTCACGCATGATATCCAGAGCAGGTCCATGCGTCGTGGAGACGATATTTATGCCCAGATCACTTCTCCGGTCAATTCCGGCAACCAGGTGGTGATTCCGCCGGGCACGTTTGTGCAAGGCACTGTCGACAAGCTCCAACAGAAAAGCGGACGCGCCGAACTTCATCTTCAATCCCTGTCGATAACCTTCCCGAATGGCTTTGTTGCCCCTATCGCCGGCCCTGTAACCCTGGAGAGCGATGAGGGTTACGCTCTGAAAGACCCGGGTCCAAGACGGATGATCGGCTTCGTCGCCCTGCCTGCGGCCGGTACAGGCCTTGGAGCATTGATCGGGCATTCTGTCGCCAGCTCGCAAAGCAGCACCATCACCAGTTCGCTCCCACCCGGTTGCTCGGGACCACCGCCGTTCTGTATTTCGTCCAGCTTAAGCGTTCCGCCCAACAAGGGTGAAAGCACCGTCATTGGAGCTGCGGTGGGCGGCGCAGTTGGTTTTGTAGCAGCGCTCGTGCTGTTTGCCAGTTCTCACAATTTCTTCCTCGACGTAGGAACACCGGTGGAAATGGTCCTGAAGCAACCGCTGTCTCTGCAAGAACCTCCGGTCGCCGACGCAGTTCGAGACTCCGAGCAACAGCCGGCCGCGGTGCAGCCGATCGCGAGGCATCCGACAGCGCCTGCACCGCCAAACACCGGCCCGCTGAACACGGATCATGGAACCTGCTACACGCCGGGCAGCCCAGGAACACCGGACACCGTCATCCCCGGAATCCCCGGGCCTGATGGCATGCCAGGACCTTCGACGACTATCCCCGGCACGCCGCCGACACCCGGCACGCCGTACCCGTGCCCGTAAGACCAAGTGGAAAACCGGAAACCCGTTCTTCGGTTTTCCACAGATTTTTTTGGCTGTGTGACGAACAACCTTCACTGAGATTTCTATTCCGTCTAATTTTGAAATCGTAGGTACCGGGTGTGGCGCGACGCTAGTCCTAGCTAAGCTAGGAAACTCGCGGCCCCCGCAACCTCCCCATGTGAGTGAGGGACAGCTGGGACATCCGAAAGCCAGGGCGCTTCAGGTAAGCTACCCCGAATAGCTCGGGCTGGCGCCCGTTGTGGGAGTGATCACTCCTAACGTTTTTCAGAAAGCAGGCCCGGCAAAGTCAGCGGGATGGCAGAAACGCAAGCACCAGCAGGTCAGTGAAGAGAAAGAGAGAGACAGACCAACCGACCCAGCCGCAGAGGCGTAGCTTGCTAGGTCTCTCCCCGACGCCGCCCCGAGCGATCCCACGTCGCTTAGTGGTATTTCCTCGCGCAATCCCAGCATTTCTCAGCGCACTCCGCAGCTCCTCCGCGACCTCTGCGGTAAGAAGCTTTTGGTACTCTTATGTGCGGAACCCAGCTCGGCCGGAAGCCGAGAGCCGGAAGCCCAAGACCATGCCCACACTCATTCCCCAGCCCACGCGAATTCAATCCGCCGGCAACAAACCCAAACTCATCGACGAATACGTCGGACGCGTCAATACGAAAACCTCCGCCGCCAGCGTCGCCCACATGCGTAGCCCACAAGGATGGCTCGAGCCCGGCCAAACTCCCGAGTTCGACGAGTTCACGATCGTCCTGAAAGGAACGCTCCGCGTCGAGCACAAGGCCGGCTCGCTCGACATCGCGGCCGGCCAAGCGGTCATCGCCCACGCCGGCGAATGGGTGCGCTACTCCACGCCCCAGGAAGGCGGCGCCGAATACATCGCGGTATGCCTGCCCGCATTTTCGATGGAGACGGTGCACCGGGGGGAATGACAATCGCCCTCGCCGGACACGGCTGAATGTGACTTGCTCTATACACACAATTGTGAGATATTTACACATAGGATTAGGTGGACCGATGCGGACCAATATCGACATTGACGATCGCTTAATGCGGCAGGCCATGCGGCATAGCGGTACCCGAACCAAGAAAGCGACGGTGGAAGCGGGTTTGCGTCTGCTGGTTGAGACACACGCCCAGACCTCGATCCGTCGGCTCAAAGGCAAAGTGCATTGGGAAGGCGATCTCGACGAGTCCCGCCGTGGACGAGTCCAAGAATAGAGAACACATGGTCATCGTTGACACCACGGTGTGGATTGATTATCTCGGCGGTGTCGTAAACCAGGAAACGGCGTGGCTCGATCACGCCTTTCCTCGCGAACGGTTAGGATTGACGGACTTAATTCTGTCCGAGGTGTTGCAGGGCATTCGCGACAACGCGGCTTTTGAGCGCGTGCGCACGGATCTGATGAGACTGCGGATATTCGCTGCCGGAGGGCCCGATCTCGCCATCGCGGCGGCCCAGAACTACCGCACCTTGCGGCAACGCGGCTTTACCGTCCGCAAGACGATTGACTGCTGGATCGCTACATTCTGTCTGCTTTCCGGCCACAAGCTTTTGCACCGCGACCGTGATTTCGACACATTCGAGAAAGTGCTGGGGCTGCAAGTTGTGCATCCCCAGGCCGCGCTGTGAGTTTCCCGCCCGCCTACTAGCCGAACACGCGCAATTCGCGGACAGGTCACCCGCAAACACAAGCTAGCCGAGCTTCGCTCGGCGGACAGCCGAGGCGGCTGTCCCTACGCGATTCTTGGTTTGGCCAAAAGCTAAAAGCCAAGAGCCAAGAGCGCTCCTCACTCCCACTCAATCGTACCCGGCGGCTTCGACGTGATGTCGTAGACCACACGGTTCACGCCTTTCACTTCATTCACAATCCGCGTGGAGATGGTCTTCAGCACTTCGTGCGGCAGCGGGACCCAGTCCGCCGTCATGCCATCTTCCGAACTGACGGCGCGGATGGCGCACGTGTAGGCGTAAGTCCGCATATCGCCCATCACGCCCACCGACATCACCGGCAGCAGCACGGCGAACGACTGCCAGATTTTCGTGTAGAGGCCGGCGTTCTTGATTTCAGTGACGACGATGTCGTCGCACTCGCGCAGCAGCGCCAGGCGCTCGGAAGTGACTTCTCCCAGCACACGCACGGCGAGTCCGGGCCCCGGAAAGGGCTGCCGCTGCAGGATTTCTTCGGGCATGCCGAGGTCGCGGCCGATCTTGCGGACTTCGTCCTTGAACAAGTCTTTCAGCGGCTCGATCAGCTTGAGCTTCATTTTTTCCGGCAGGCCGCCGACGTTGTGGTGCGACTTGATGACCTGCGACGGCCCGCGCACCGAGCGCGACTCGATCACATCGGGATAGAGCGTCCCCTGCACCAGCCATTTGACCTTGCCTTCGCTCTTCTCGATGCGACGGGCTTCTTTCTCGAACACCTTAATGAATTCATTGCCGATAATCTTGCGCTTTTTCTCGGGATCGCTGACGCCCTTAAGTTTGCCGAGAAAGCGGTCGGTCGCATCGACTGCGTCCAGCTGCAGATTGAGCTTGTCGCGCAGCGCCTTCTGTACTTTCTCGAACTCGTTCTTGCGCAGCACACCGTTGTTCACGAAAATGCAAGTCAATCGCGACTTCCCCTTTGCGTCGCGCAACGCACGGTCGACTAACACCGCCGCGACCGACGAATCCACGCCGCCGGAGAGCGCGCAGATGGCGCGTCCGCTGCCAACTTGCTGCTTTACCTGCTCGACGGTCGAATCGATGAAACGCTGCGGGGTCCATGTGGACTTCGCGCCGCAAATCTGGAAGATGAAATTTCTCAGCATCTGCGTCCCTTGCGGCGTGTGGTGGACCTCGGGATGAAATTGCACCGCGTACCATTTCTTGGCGGTGTTCTGAATGCCGGCCACCGCGTAGTGAGTTTTGGCCATCAGCTCGAATCCCGGTGGCAGTTCGAGAGCTTCGTCACCGTGCGACATCCAGACCGCAAGTTTTTTGGCCAGGCCCTGAAAAAGGATCGAGTCGGAAACGATATCGATTTCGGCGTGGCCGTACTCGCGCTTGTCGGCGGGGCGCACCTTGCCACCCAGCGTGTGCACCATGAATTGCAATCCATAGCAGATGCCGAGCACGGGCACGCCCAGTTCGAAGATGCGCGCGTCGGCAGGCGGAGCGTCCTTATCGTAGACCGACCAGGGCGCACCCGAAAGCACGATCCCGGCGGGCGCATAGCTATTGACCTCATCGAGCTTCGCGGTGCAGGGGAGCACCACGGAAAACACATTCTGTTCGCGGATACGGCGCGCGATGAGCTGGGTATACTGCGCGCCGAAGTCGAGGATAACGATGGATTGGCCGAGAGAAGATTGGTCGAGGGACCGCTTGTGCCAGGATTCTTTTTCCACGGATGAGTTTCTCAAATTCGGGCAGACAGTGTAAAGGCCGCCATTCGTAGAGACCTGCTTGCAACGTCTCCGCTCGCCATCGTTCCGAATGCTTCAGGCAGGAGCCGTAGCAAGCTACGTCTCTACGGCGAGATTTGGGACGTCGCTCAGGATCGGTTCATCGCGGTCGATCGCCGTCTGGACCAGCGGTGCCTTGGGCACCGGAGCGGGTGGCGGCAACGGCGCCAGCAACGCCTGCGGCGTTTCCGCTATGCAGACGTAGCCCGCGAGCCGCGCCATATATAACCAGTCGGCAAGCGCGCAATAAGCCAGAGTCACGAGAATCTCTGCCGCAACTACCGCCCGCCACGGCACCACGCCGGCGAAGCCTAGCGGGATCGAAGCGACAGTGGTAGCTCCGACGAAAACGACCAGGTGCGCCAGCCCTGTCCACGTGCCGACCGCGAAAACTGCGCCGGTACGTTCGCGGCAGAAAGCCGCGGCGGAGGCGATCGCATCCACTGCGTCCTCACTGTCGCGGACGGCAAACATCCCCGCCAGCGACAAGAGCCAGTTCAGCGCCCACCACACGTAGCAGATCAGTCCGGCCAGCGGCAGAAAGAGAGAAAATGCCAGTCCGGGTTGAGGATTGGTTTTGGGCGAGGCAAACCCGGCCAGGATGGCTGCGCCCTCGAATCCGAAGACCGCGGCCAGTGCCACAGCGGCGCGCAGGAAGTTCAGGCGGAGCAACGCGGGGAATGGCTCACGAACCTGATTCGTAGAGACGTTGCTCGCAACGTCCCTACGAAAATACTCCAGCAAGCCACGCACAGTGGCGATGCGGCCCACAGAGCCGGCAACGATCCAGAGGACGGCCAGCATCAATGCCGCGAGCAAGCAGACGATCGCGGCGCGGTTCAAACTGCCGCGGAGAATGTGAGCGATGGCCTCTCCAACCAGGTAGGGATGGCGCGTCCGCAAAAAAAGCAGTTCCCCGTTCGTCACGGTAAGCGTGTCGAGATATTCGAAAAGTCCAAAAACGAAAAGCGCT
>PLEA01000401.1 GCA_003136335.1 Acidobacteriaceae bacterium
GGCACAGAGACACAGAGAAAATCGCCAATTGTTCCTGCTTCTTTTGGTCTTCTCTGTGTCTCTGTGGTGAAAAGCCTGCAGCCCCAGTCAGAGACCAATGTCGAGGGCAAGGGATTTCGCCAAGGCCACGAAGACGATTAGAATTCAGGTATGGCGAATCTGACTCTGGTTTACGGCATGCGGCTGCTGCCCTCCGAAGATGTGGCAGAGGTGGGCGAAGCTCCGGTGAAACTTACGAACGGACACGAGGCCCACGTCACCATGCACGTGCTCGAAGGCAGCAAGGAACATATCGAAAAGCAGTTGCGCACGAGTCTGGAAGCGTTCTTCGATCTCTATCCTGAGATCTAATCGGCGGAGTGCGGTCGCACTGCGCCTTTCGGCTGAGGCCTCTAAGCTGTTAGCTCTTGGCCTTTCGCTAAAAGCCAAGAGCTAAAAGCTAATAGCTTTCTTTCCGCGGACTGTCCGACGAACAACATGCAATGGTCCTATCCAGACTTGCGGCTCCGGCTGATCAAAGCCGGATTGTGGCCTGAAGGCCGCATGGCGCGCCTGGCCTGCTATTTGGCGGCCATGGGCGCGGTGCTGTTCGCGCTGCAGAAATTCCTGAGCCTGTTTGCTGCCTCCTGGGGAGACCACTTGGGAGGGTGGGTCGAATTCCTCGCGTTCCTCGCCGTGGTGTTGTTCTCCATCCTCGCCTTCCGCTTTTTGAAGCGCCGAGTCCTGTGGCGCCTGCGGAATCGTCTGATCGTCACCTATGTCTTCATCGGCGTAATTCCCGCCGTGTTGCTGGTCACGATGGCCCTCATCACGCTCTATGGTCTGGCCGGTCAGTTCGCCGTCTTCGTCGTGACCTCAGAAATTCATTCTCAGTTGCGCAGTCTGGAAGCCGCCAACGCCGCGGTCTGCAACGAACTGGCGGCACGTCTGGAGCGCGGAGACAATCCCGCCGCGGAATCGCTGGCTGGCCTAAGAAAACGCGATCCCGCCTGGAAGCGGCGGCAGGTTTGCGCCTGGTACGGGGACAAGCCGTTGCCGCTGTGCAATGAATTCGACGGTACGTCCCTCACGATTCCCCATTTCGTGCAGGGCAGATTTCGGGACGTTGTCCGTGACGGCGGCGGATTATACTTGCGAGCGGTCAACTCGCTTCCGATCAGGTCAAATACATTGACTGTTGTGACCAGCGAGCCGTTTGATAAGGAGTTGGTGGGCACCATCGCGGTCGATCTCGGCGAAATCACCGTTTTCCCCTCCGGAGTCATGCTCAACGGGCCAGCCGCGAAGACTGCTGGCAGCTCCGCTTCCGGCACTCCACCAGGAAACAGCAGTGGAGTCGCCAGCTCAAACCAACAAGGCGCTGCAGTCCAAGCCGCCCAGCCCGTGTCGCAATCAACGTTCACCGTGGGCTCCGTTCCCTTCCCGGCGGGCAACTTCGATCTTGAGATCCCGCTCGCCGGCACCTCCCTTTCGGCGGTGGACTGGAACACTGGCAAGCCGGAACGCATGGTGCTGGTAAGGGTTCGCACTCGTCCCTCGGCCTTGTACAGTCACTTGTTCGCCGCTCTCGGAGAATTCGTTCAGGGCGTGGCCTACATCCTCTTGGGTGTAGGAATTTTCTTCGCCATCATCGAACTGATTGCCCTCATCATCGGCACCCGCATGACTCGCACCGTCACGGCTGCCGTTGCCCAGCTCCACGATGCCACCAAACACGTGGATCGCGGCGACTTCAGCCATCGCATCCCCGTCACTTCGAACGACCAACTCGCGGACCTGGCGATTTCGTTCAACTCCATGACCGCCTCCATCGAGAAACTGATCCAGGAACAAAAAGAAAAGCAGCGCCTGGAGAACGAACTCGCCATCGCCCAGGAGGTGCAGGCGCAGTTGTTCCCGCGCCAGGTTTCGGAACTCGAGTCCCTCGAGGTCCATGGATTTTGCCGCCCCGCGCGCACCGTCAGCGGAGATTACTACGACTTCCTGACTGCCAGCTCCCACAAGCTGATTCTGGCGGTCGGCGACATCAGTGGAAAAGGAATTTCCGCCGCATTATTGATGGCGACCATCCACTCGGCAGTTCGCGCCTACAGCATGGAGAATCTTCCCCAGATGCGCGAACCGGTCGCCGTTGGCGCGGTTGCCGGATCCGGCCGGGTCATGGCCACGTGGCCCGAAGGCATTGAAGTTTCTCCCGGAGCTTTGCTCAGTCTGCTCAACCATCAACTCTATGAGAGCACTCCGCCGGAAAAGTACGCCACACTCTTCCTGGGAATCTACGATGGCCGTTCGCACCACCTGACCTACAGCAACGGTGGGCACCTGCCTCCCATCTTGATCAACAAAGATGGCACCATCCGCAGACTGGAAACCGGCGGCACGGTCGTCGGCCTGTTTGACAATATGACTTACGAAGAGGGCGCCGTCGAAATGCATCCCGGCGAAATCCTCCTCGCCTACAGCGACGGCGTCACCGAACCCGAAAATGATTTCGGAGAATTCGGCGAGCAGCGCCTGATCGACCTGGTCCGCGACAACCGCGATCTCCCTCTACCCCAGATCAGTCAGATCGTCACCATGGCGGTAGACGACTGGATCGGCGACAACGAACAGCCCGACGACGTAACCCTAGTTCTAGCCCGCGCGCGCTGAGCGTGTGTGGGACCGGGTCTTTGACCCGGTCNNGAAAGGCCGCTTTCTAAACGAACACGTTGCTGCCTAGGGAGTACACAATCCCACGCGAGTCCTCAGTTTTTCCCATCGAATGAAGCGACTCAAATCTTCTGCCGCTTCCACCTCCCTTGCCTAAACAAAATCGCACTAGCCCCCGCAATCGCTCCCTCCGCCACCACAATCGCCCAAAACGTCCCCTTCGACTGCATCTGCATCCGAATCGCCAGCCAATAAGCCAGCGGAATCTC
>PLEA01000052.1 GCA_003136335.1 Acidobacteriaceae bacterium
GCCGCCCGCAGACAGGCGTAGCGGCGGGCCGCAGGTCCTCATTCCGCGCAGTGTCTTATGAGGTGTACGCATCGCTTTCACCGGCCGATCAGACTCTTGCTGCACGCGCTACCGTAGAATTTGAAGCGCGCGAGCCTTCGCGAACAGTCGAATGCGAACTTCATCCCAATCTTCGTGTCAACGATGTGCGGGATGCCAGCGGAAGGACGCTCGAAGTCACCCGTGAGGACGGCAATCCGCTGGGGGTGATCGTTACCCTCTCTGACGCGATCACTACCGGACAAAGAATCTAGCTTACATTTTCATATTCGGGACCTCTGGCCAACGAAGAATCCAGCCCGGTGCCTGGTGTGCGTCTCGCATGGATCGGAAACGCCGGCGCGTACCTGTTGCTGCCAGCACGATGGTTCCCGCTCACCGATTACCCGTCGAACCGGTACAGCGCCGTCTTCCACATCGAGGTGCCGCAGAATTTTACTGTGGCCGGCACCGGCACGCCGGAAGCTCCAGCCGCTCCCACGACGTTCACTTCGAATGCAGTCGACACAGGTGGTGGTTTGAAGAGCGGCAGTGACACTTCTGGCCCGCCTGCGCTTGGCTATCGAAAGTCAGGGACGGGCGGTGCAGGAGCACCGGGAAATAAAGCCATTCCCGCGGCTTCGTCTCCATCACGCGCCGCAGCGTCATCTGCGACACAGCCGTCTGCCGCGGCATCGTCTGGTGCGCCCGCAAATGGCGCGCCTTTAAACGGTGCGTCTTCAAATGGAGCGGTGTCTGGTCCGCGCACTGTCTACACATTTCGCACGCCGCAGCCCGAGGCCGCGGGAACGTTTGTCGCCGGCCCACTACAGATGGTTCCCGTAAAAGCGGAAGGCCTGAGCATCTCCGTGTATGCGCCCGCCGGTTCTGAAAGCACCGCAACATCGTACGGCGAAGCAGCGGCGCGCATCGCGGTAGCGTTTTCCGATCAGTTTGGGCCGCTTCTGCAGCCCAATTTCACGGTCGCGCAGCTTCCCGATGGCACACTCTCGAGCTTTGCCGCACCCGGTCTGCTGCTGCTGGGCCAGCGCCAATGGACGGGCACGGTGAACACGCGCTTGCTGTCGAACCTGGTGGCGGCACAGTGGTGGGGCAACCAGGTAATGGCTGCGGAGCCGTCCGACGTGTGGCTTACCGACGGGCTGGCGCGTTACTCCGAGGCGCTCTACGTCGAGCAAGCCGACAATAAAGAGGCCATGAACAAGGCGCTCGAGGATTTTGCCGTGGGCTCCCTGATGTATGAAGGCAGTGCGCCGATCGCCGAAGCCGGCCGCATTCTGCCATATTCAGCGGACTATACCTCCGTCGTCGTGAATAAGGGCGCGATGGTGTTTCATATGCTCCGCGAGCAACTGGGCGATGCGGCATTCTTTTCATTGTTGCGCGATTTCTCCACACAGTTTTCGGGCAAGGCAGCCTCGCTGGCGGATTTTGAAAAGATGGCGGAAGATCGCGCGGCGAAGCTCAGCCCGAAGGACTCGGCGGCGTCCGCTCCCGGTGGATTTATCCTGAGAAGTACCACCGGCTCCGACGAAGCGTCTGCAGCCGCGTCCGCTAGTGGACCGTCGGGCTCCTCGGGCGGAAGCTCGAGCGATAGCGCCAGCGGGACGCTAAATCTGCGAGGGTTTTTTGCGCAGTGGCTCAATTCGACGGGCGTGCCGGAATTCTCACTGAACTACACCGTTTACCGCACGCAAAAGGGCTTCAAGATTGTTGGCAGAGTGAAACAAAATCTCGACTTTTTTCATATGCCCGTCGAACTGGAAGTGCAAACCGAGGGAAACCCGGAGTTCAAGACGGTCGAGGTGGCAGGAACCGAATCCAGTTTTGAGCTGGACGTGTTTGGCCGGCCCAAGCCCGACGGCATTATTATCGATCCGCACAACTACATCCTGAAATCGAGTGCGCGGCTGCACGTGCGCGCGATCATCGCGCGCGGCGAAGCGCTGGCCGAACAAGGCCGGTATTACGACGCTGTGCAGCAATATTCGCAGGCGCTGGACGTGCAGAAGAATAATTCGCTTGCCGAATTCCGCACTGGTGAAGCATTTTTCTACCAGAAGAACTATTCCGCCGCGGCCAGTGCCTTTCGAGAGGCGCTCGATGGCGACCTCGATCAGAGCTACAAGTGGGTTGAGGTGTGGTCGCACATTTATCTCGGCAAGATCTACGACATTGCCGGTGATCGTACGCGCGCCGTCAACGAATACAGCAAAGCGCAGCAAACCAATGACGACACGGGCGGCGCGCAAGGTGAAGCCAAGAAATATCTGACCCAGCCATTCAGCGAAGGCGGACAATCGTCTGCGGGGTAACGCTCCAGCGGATAGCAGCGACGAGACCGGCACCGTGTGCCTGATTCCCTGCCCTGCGCCTGCTCCGTATAACCGTATGCCCGGTGAACAGCGCGGCGATGAAACCAGCAAGTCTGATGTGTGATCCGCGTGAGGAGTGCTGGTTCGCCTGATTGCCTGACGTGCCTGCTCCGTATCGCCGTATCTCCGATGAAGTGAATCCTGCGGTTCTAAATACCCGACAGCCCTGTCAGCCGCGGCGCAGCAATCCCCTGGTGATGAATGCACACCTGAAACGTTTCGCCCATCCCCTCCGGGTGCAGTAGCGTCTTGAGCAGTAGCCGCGCGTGCACGCGCTCAACCTCGCCAGCGCCTGGCGCATAAAGGTCCGCGAACTCGTTTGCGCGGCCCAGC
>PLEA01000424.1 GCA_003136335.1 Acidobacteriaceae bacterium
ATCTTCCGCATTCCCACGCCGGTCTTCGGCGCGGGCTTGATAGAGAACATCGCGGACGCGACGATTCTGAACAACGTGGCCGCAAACACGGCGCTCAAACAGCAGCTCGGGATTTCCGGATATCCGAACACGAGCGGCAATGACGGCTCGATCACCCGCTTCGGCTGGAAGGCGCAAAACAAGTCGCTGGAAATATTCGCAGGCGAGGCCTATGACGTCGAGATGGGCGTAACCAACGAGCTGTTTCCCAACAAGCGAGCAAATCCTCCGGCGTCGTGCCTCTATAACCCGACACCGGAAGACGCGACGAATTTCACTGTCTCGGGCCCAAATATTCCCAGCGACACGGTAATGTTTGCGGCCTTCATGCGTTTCCTTGCGCCGCCGCAGCCCTCCGTTCAGGGAATTCCCGGCAATCCGTCGATGCGTTCCATCCAGAATGGCAGCAACCTGTTCACGCAGGTAGTGCATTGCGTTATGTGCCACACGCCGTCGCTTCAGACAGCTCCTTCCGCCTTCACGCCCGGGTTGAGCAACCAGACTGCGAATCTCTATTCAGACCTTCTGGTGCACAACATGGGAACTGGCATGGCCGATCAGGTGTCGCAGGGTGCAGCCGGACCCAATGATTTCCGTACGGCTCCTTTGTGGGGAGTGGGTCAGCGTGTTTTCTTCCTGCAGGACGGCCGCGCTACTCCGGCCAACGGCGGACTGCTGCAGGCGATCGAGGATCACGCAAGCCAGGGTTCGGAGGCCAACGCTGTCATTGCCATCTTCAACGGCCTGAGCGAGTCTCAAAAGCAGGATTTGCTCAACTTCCTGCGGTCGCTCTAGGCGCACGTATTTCTCTGGCGCGCGGGTGTCCCGCCGGCGTGCTCGCGCGCCAGACATATTTCCCTCACTGCCTCAAACCACGGACCCAACCGTTGTCCCTGCACCGAGCCTGTCCCAGGATGCACGCCGGTGCCCCTCACCTGCCCATGTTTCCCAGGGAGACCCAAAACTTCCGGCGCGTTTCGGTGCGGCTCAAGCGCCGTGTGAGGATCGGCATTGTTTTTCGGCGCCGCTGGTCAAAATCGTGAGCGATACGGTGGCACTACGATCCACCCGCGGAACGTGATAAAGTATAGGTGCGCTTTAGAAGGGCCAGCCTCTCATGTCAGTCTGAGTGAAGCGCCGCGCGAGGCGTCCCCGCTCGACTTGATCCGGTTCTGCACTACTGATTTGGGCGAACGGCACATCGCCTGGTGCCGTGATACATCGAGCCAGCCTGGGACGATGTCCAGGAAAGGACGAGCATGAAAAACCTGTTTGTGGGAAACATGAGCTTTCAAACCACCGAGGGCGATCTGCGTGCGCTCTTTGAGCCGTTCGGACAGGTCGCGCGGGTTCACATCGCCATGGACCGTGAAACAGGACGCTCGCGGGGGTTCGCGTTCGTGGAAATGCCCAATGACGCCGAGGCTGCTGCGGCGATGCAGGGGCTCGACGGCAAGGATCTCGGCGGGCGCAATTTGAAAGTGAACGAAGCTCGACCCAAGGAAGCCTCTAGCGGACCGCGTGGTCCACGTGGCGGCGGTCCCGGTGGCGACCGCGGAGGCTCAGGCGGCGGCCGCGGTGGGGAACGCGGCGGAGGCGGTCGGGGTAGATTTTCGAACGAAGACTACCGCGAATCCCCGCGCCAGCCGCGCGAGCCGCGCTGGTAGGTTTCTTGGTTTCTGTACGCAGCCGGACGCGCCTTGGTGCGGGCCGGCACCGCAAGCAATAACATCAAGGAGGAATTGTGAATGCCACGAGGACGATCAACATTTACTAAACGCCAGAAGGAACAGACCCGGCAACAAAAACAGCGCGAGAAGGCGGAGCGCAGGGTGCAGCGTAAACAGGACAAGCCGGAAGGCACCGTCGTCGACGAGATGCAGGAACTACGAGAGCATGCGGAAGCGCAGGCTGCGCTGTTTCGCATTGGCTCGGAGGACGAACCCGATTCGGCGGAAGTGTTTTCACCAGGCGGGAAGCTCGGCGGCTAGAAATCCTGAAAGGGAAGAGCCCCACTTCCCGCGAAGAACGCGGAAATTGGGGCTCCCACTCGCTCTTCTGCTTTAGACAAAAACTTCGCCGGGCAAAGCTGTGAGGGTGCGCGAAGCCAGGGTGTTTTGGACGAAACGTCTGGGCTGCGCGGCGCCGGACGGGTCCATCTGCATGCGTTCGATGCGCAACTTCAGAGTGCGCTCGATGTTGCGGAGTTCCACGACCTCGACTCCGGAGGCGAGCGTGGTAGCGCGGCCCGTTAATCCTGCGCGTCCGGTACGGCCGACACGGTGGATGAAGTCTTCGGCCATCTTGGGTAAGTCATAGTTGATGACGTGGGCGACGTCGTCGCAATGCAAGCCGCGAGACGCGATGTCGGTCGCGACCAGCACCTGGAAGCGGCCTTCCTGAAATCCGCTGAGGGCGCCGTTGCGCTGCGACTGCGAGCGGTCGCCGTGAATCATGGTCGCGGTGAAGCCGTCCCGGGCCAGTTCTTGCGCGAGGCGCTGGGCGCCACGCTTGGTGCGGGTGAAGATTAGGGTCTGGCCCTTTTCCGCATAGAGAAGCTGGCGGAGAACGTCGAGCTTTTCGCCCGGCCGGACTTCGTAGGCCTTGAGTTCCACGCTTTCGGCTGGCTTCAGCACCGAACCCAGAGCAACCCGCACGGGGTCGCGCATGTATTCATGCACGAGGCCAGCGACGGACTGCTCGAGTGTGGCCGAGAAACACAAGGTCTGACGGGTCTTGGGCAATATCGCCAGAATGCGGCGAATGGCTGGAAGAAATCCCATATCGAGCATGCGGTCGGCTTCGTCGAGGACGAGCATTTTGATGTGGCGCAGATCGGCGAACCTGCGATCGGTGAGATCCTGCAGGCGTCCGGGAGTGGCGATGATCAAGGATGAGCCGGCGCGCAGGCCCTGGATTTGAGCTTTTTCAGATACGCCGCCAATCACCAGCGCGGCCTTGGGCATGCCCTTGGTGCGCAGGTTTTCATATTGTTCGTGGACCTGCATGGCCAGTTCGCGCGTGGGCAATAGAATCAAAGCGCCAGTCTGGGCCGCGGGTTCGCGGCGAAGCATTTCGATTACCGGGATCAGAAATGCGAGGGTTTTGCCAGTGCCGGTCTGGGCTGTGCCGATTACGTCTTTTCCTTCGAGAGCGGGCTGGATCGCGCGCTCCTGGATCGGCGTCAAGGTGACAAATTGAGCTGCCGCGAGCTTCTGCTGCAAGGCAGCAGACAAGGGCAGTTCGGTAAATGTGGTCATGCGAAATTGTTCTTTCTGGAGGGGCCTGTCTTTGATATACACGTCGATGTACATACATCGGTACACCAGGACACACGTGAAGCTTCCATGCCGCTCACATTAAATTTTTGATTTAACGCTGGAACTAAACGGCGG
>PLEA01000518.1:0-10781 GCA_003136335.1 Acidobacteriaceae bacterium
ATTCGCGTCGACAACAAACAGGTCGAACTCGGCAGCGACCCCGAACTCGTTCCCTCCGCCACCCAGGATCTGCTGGGTAACGAGCGCGATACGCATCCGCCAAAATCCCTCACCGAATTGCTCGGCTCCCAGGTCTGGCTCTCGCTGCCCGATCTTTTCACCATGAAGCACGACACCTCGACGCGCAACGAAGGTACTCATCACACGCTCTACTACGCGGAGTCGTGGATCGTCATGCACTACCTGCTTCACGAGCAGAAACTGCCGGAAACTGGCACTTACTTCGATTTGATATTGAACCAGCACGTCCCGGTGGAAGATGCCATTCAAAAAGCCTACGGCATAAGTTCGGTCCAGTTCGAACAGGCGGTGAAGGATTATTTCCACGCGCAGAGCGCGCTTCTGAGCGCGGTCGATGCCGCCCGGCAGACTAATTCGAACCCTGCTTCTGCCGCGAATACCACGGCCGGCCAGGCTTACCGCTTCCCGGCGCCCATCGGGCCTGATGATTCGACCATCACATCGCGGTCTCTGCCCGAGTCCGATGCGCGCGCCCTTTACTTTGAAATTGCAATCCGTATCCCCGAACGTCGCGACTTCGGTCTGCAGGAATTACGCGCCCTGGCTACAGCGCCCACCCTAGCCGATAAGAAGTTCGAAGCCAGAAAAGAAGAAAAGAGACCCGGCGAAGATCCCGACCTGCTGCCCAGCAATGCCATGGGCAACGCTCTCGCCCATCGCATCCTTGCCTGGGATCACATTCAGCGCGGCGAATTCGCAGAAGCCGCGACCGAACTCTCACAGGCCTCCGCCCTCAATCCGAGCGATATGTGGCTGCGGTATTACGTCTCCGTCTTGAAGTACCGCAGCGCGCAGACTAGCCATACCGACATACAAGGCCTGCCCAACATGATGCTCGATCTTCGCTCTGTGCTCGAGTGGTATCCCGAACTCGCCGACGCCTACGATCTGCTGGCCGTCGCCCGCAACGCCGGTGGAGGCCCGGCCGCCGCCCTGCAGGCCGAACGCGCCGCTATCGGTCTAAGTCCGCGCAATGAGCACTATGTCTATCACCTGGCTCAAATTTATGCCGCGAGTAAAAAATGGGATGCGGCCAACATCCAGCTCGACCGTCTGAAGGCCAGCGACAATCCCCAAATCGCCGCGCTGGCCCGCGAACTGATCGAGCAGGCCGGGACTGAACGCAAATACGGCATCCCCGTGAAAGCTGGGGACATGGCGCAAGCCAAACTCGCCCCGCAAAAGTCGCCATTCGATGTATTGGAAGAGGATGCGGCCAAGCGCGACGCTGCCGAGAAATCGACGCCATCCGGCGAACCGGGTGACAAGCGCCCCACGAAGTTCTTCAAAGGCCGCCTGGTCGCGGTCGATTGCTCGCACGCCCCCGCCGCCGTCCTGACCGTCACCGCCGAACGCGCGACGCTGAAACTGCGCGCCGCCGACTACAAGTCCGTGCTCCTGATCGGCGCCGAAGATTTTTCCTGCGACTGGCGCGACCGCCAGGTCACGGTGAACTACAAGCCCGGCGGAGCCAAGGATGGCGACTTGGTTTCGCTCGAAATGCGCTGAGCGCTGGCGACCTACGGCTGCACGTTGGTCATGCCTTCAGCACCGGCCTTCGCGAAATGCTTCTCGTACCAGGCGATGGATCGATCCGTGGAATCGATTTGATGTTTGACCTCGGAGAGGCCGTGTCCTTCGCGGGGATAGCGAAGAAAAACCGTTTCTACGCCGACGTCTTTGAGAGCGACGAAGAATTGCTCCGCTTCCGCGATGGGAACATCGTTGTCGTTCTCGCCGTGGATGATGAGTGTGGGCGTATGCGCGGCAGCGATATGCTTCAGCGCTGAGCGTTCCCATGCGACATCCATCAGGTTTCCCTGATGCAGGAATTGTCCAAACTCCATCTCCTCATACTGGTTATAGTAGGTCATGTAGTTGTAGCTGACCAGATTGGCGATGCCTGCGGTGGGAATGGCGGCCTTGAACTCGTTGGTCTGAGTAATGAGCCAATCGGTGAGTTGTCCACCATAGCTCACTCCCTCAATCCCCATACGTTCTCGATCAATCCACAAGTAGCGCCGCACCGCCGCGCTTACACCGTAGAGAATGTCCTGACCTTCGTTGCCGTCCTGGTCGCCAAACACGGCATCGGCAAATTTCTGCCCGTAACTGGTGGAACCGCGATAGTTCACATTGAGCACGGCATAACCGTGCGCGGCATAGATCTGGTTCTTAAAATTGAAGGCCGGACCATTTGCTCCGTGCGGTCCGCCATGAATCACCACGATCAGCGGATGCTTCGACGTTGCAGTCATGCCGATCGGCTTGGTGAGAAAAGCCTCCACGTCGAATCGATTGTCGTTGCTGACAAAGGTAAACGATTCAACCTCGGCGAGAGTCTTATCCGCCAGCAGTTCAGGATTCAGGTCTGTGAGCTTGCGTGCCGCGGCTGTTCCAGATTTGTAATACAACTCGGCAGCATCGCGAGGCGTGGTGAAAGTGTAAGCCAGCGCTCTGTTCTTGCCGACCGACCATGCTCCAACGCCGCCGGCCTCGTTTACGACGTAAGCAAGCTGGCCGCCGGAGATGGGCAGGCGAACGAGATGATTACTGCCGCGTTCCTGCACGGTGAAATAGAGGGCGCTGCCGTCAGGCGCCCACTGCGGCGTACCCTGGCGATTGTCAATCGCATTGCCGATTTCGCGGCGATTGCTGCCGTCAGCATTCATGATCCAGACGTGTGTGTCTTCCATTGTGGTCTCGCGGTCGGTGAGCCCCCGGCGCGTGCCACGATAAACGATGAATTTGCCGTCCGGCGACCACAGCGGATCGTATTCGCTGAATTCGGTAGCCGTTAAGCGGTGAATGCTGTTGTCGGCAAGTTGCAGCGTGAAAAGATCGTAGTTAAAGAACTCATCCTGATTCGGCTCGCGGTTGGAAGCGAAGACGAGTTGCTTTCCATCGGGCGACCAGTCAACCGAGTGCTCGTCGAAATTGCCCTGCGTGAGCTGGCGCACCTGCTTGGACGCGATGTCCACAACGAAAATATGCAGCCGTTGGTTGTCGTTGAAGCGCGTCATCCCTTCGCCCGCGTCAGGCTTGTAGAGATAACGCGTAATGACCATGGGATCGCCACTCGCTTCAGCGGCGCCTTCACCTGCGGTCGAGGAGACAAAAGCGATCTGCTTTCCATCGGGTGACCACGTGAAGTCCTTCCCCGTTCCAGGTAGCGGGGAATTGGTACCCGCCAGTGCCGTCAGAAAGCTTGTGCCGCTGCCGTCGGGATGCGCGATAAACAGTCCTTGTTTGTCGCCATCAGCACCGCGGAATGCGATCCACTTGCTGTCGCCAGACCATAGCGGACCGCTGGCGGGCTTGTCACCGCCGAGGCGGGTGCTCTTCTCTGTGCTCAGATCCATCACCCAAAGTTGGCCATAGGGCCGGCCGGGGCGATCGCGCATCGTGATCGTATAGGCAATGTAGCGGTTATCGGGCGAGAGGGCTGCACCGCCGATGGAGCGCAGGCGAGAAAGGTCGCTGCTCGTCAGAAGTTGCGCAGGCATCGCGATAGCAGATAGAAGCACTGCACAGGGCAGGCAGACGGAAATGCGGAACAACATGGCCTTCTTGCGGTGACGCATGGAATCCTCCCATTCTGGAGTGCGGTAAATGGGCAACGTCATACTAGGTCCGCCGCTCCGGCCCGGTCAATGTGCAGGAGCGCGCCGAGATGCAGGCGCGGAGCCGCGCGTTTTGCTTTTGTAGAAATCTGAAGTCAGCCCTGGGGTCCCAATAAAAACCTCCCGTCCGGGGACGGAAGGTCTGGAATGGTTCGCAGTCTGTTCCCGGACGGCGTTTGCCGCCTGGAGTTGTCGCGTCGGCTATTTTCCGAGCAGGACGTTCAGAATTCGCGCCAACTCAGCCTTTTCCTCGGTCCTGCCGCCTGTGTCCAGACCATCCTCGGTGAGCTGCGCGAGTTCGTGGGCCATTATGCGGACGGCCACCTGCTGAGGAAGATAGAGAGTGTTTTGCGGCGGCGTCAGCTCCCAGCTTGTGTTCCCGCGGCGATTCAGAGGCCACCGCTGCCGCTCCGAACGCTTGCGCACGTTCGCATTACTGCCCTCGAGAGAAACCAGCTCGTCGATCTGAACCTCTGCCCAGCTCTCGTTCTCCCTGAGGTGTACCTTCTTCACTTCAAACCGATCGAACACAATCAGAGATTGCTCTGAATTGAACAGGTCGCTGCCACGAATTTTCTGCTCTAAGTCAGTACACGCTTGCAGGAAAGCTGCGCTTACCTGCTCGGGCTTGGGCCGAGCGGAATGCACCGTGGGACTCCCAAGAGTAGCTGTGCTCCCGGGCTGCCTTTCCGCAAGCCTGGTGGAGGATCCTATTTCATCAGGCACGAACTCCGCAGCCGGCTCGCGAGGTTCTGTACTGCTTGCTGTTGGCCTCAGGCTGGCAGTCCTGAGCGAACTCGAGAACACTCCACTTGGCGCCGCTTCGACATAGCGAAAGAAACGAGGTCGGCCCCGACGTTTCCAATACGGTGAATCGTACCTGTCGACGCCGGGTCCCGAATGCAGCACGCTCAAAAAAGAATGCTGCACAGGATTGATCACAATCCCAGCATGTCCTGGCCACACGGCCAAGTCGCCCGGTTGCGGACTGGTTACGCGCCGAAATTCGGGAATGCCCGCATAAAGTTCCGAAGAACTCGCGTACCCGTAACGGAAACCGGCGCTCTGATACAGTCCGTGGACAAAGTGGGAGCAATCGTACTGAGAACTCAAATGATGGCGCGAATTCATTGCCACTCGCGCCATCGCCAAGCCTTCGGCCCGAGTCAGCGGCCGGGCCGCATTCGATCTCTGCTGCAGGTTAGCATCTTCGCGCGTGCCCCGCTTCGCGACCTTCGAACTTGCCCCCTCCTCTTGCCCTGACGCCGCCGGTAAAGCGACCAGGCAGAATAGAAGGAACAGAGGGCCGCTTTTGGCTGGGAACTTCATAGTCCTCCTTATAACGCGCCCGAATAAGGCAGGACAGGTCACCGGGGTGCTCCCAGGTCCCAGAAAAGTGTCCTGATCTGAGATGCACCTTCGGTCCAAGAAGTTTGGCGAACAGCGGGAAATTGCAGGTTAATAGTCGTTCCCGCATGCTTAACGACGTCGCATCTGCTCCGCTTACTGTCACGCGCCGGTCTTCCTCGTCTGCTGCCTTCCAGGTTTCCAGGTCCGTCCAATAAAAAACCCTCCAGCTGGGGGGCGGGAGGGTTATGAAATCGTTCGCAGTTTATGCGCGCACGACGTTTGCCGCCTGGAAGCCTTTGGGGCCCTTCAGCAGATCAAACTCCACGGTCTCGCCCTCGTTGAGCGTGCGGTAGCCGTTCTCCTGGATGGCGGAGAAGTGCACGAATACATCTTCCCCCGTGGAGCGCTGGATGAATCCATATCCCTTCGCCCCGTTGAACCACTTCACTGTACCTTTCTCTCTCACGGCAAGAACTCCTTTCACAATCTTGAAGAATTATTCTCCGGCGTTCCCGATGTCGCCCCGGTCGACTGAAGCCCCCCTCAAAGAACCCGGTAGAACTTTCGGTTGCGTCTGCGATGCGCGGAAGAAGTACTCCAAAAAAGCAAAAGACCCGTCAGTCTCCACTGCGGTTTGCATCCGCTGAAGGCACTTTCGGAGTCCGACATTTGGCGCGTTTTCCACCACACCCCAACCAACCTCAACGACTACTGGTCTCACCACCGGACCACTTCCGATATTGCGCAACCGATAATAAGGGCTCTTAAAACGATTCGCAAGAAGAATTAGAAAGAAATCGTAATATGACCATGGGTCATTTGGACTGAAATACCGATAACTTTGACAAAGATAAAAGATAAAGAAATGGCCCGGCAAACCATCCCTAAAAACTACCGTTTCCCGGTGGGAGTGTCATGTCTGAGGGTGGGATTAGGACCTAAAACCCAAGACCTAAGACCCCAGACCTAATACCCCAGAGACCCCACTGAGAGTTCCAGCCCGCTCTGCTACGATGAAGGGTCGACGTGGCCAACCCGCCCATTCCGACGCTCCCCCAAGCCGATGCGGTCCGGCCCCGTACGGTACGCCCCGAGCCGCGCCCCTCCCACGGCCTGGTCCTCTCCACCCTGAAATATCTGATGCGAACCGACGTCCACACCTTCGCCTTCTCGGTCGCGGCCAATTCGATTCTGTCCTTCTTCCCTTTTGTCGTCCTCCTGATGACCCTCATCCGCCGCGTCTTTCATTCGCGCGTCATGTATGACGTAGTTCTTCAGTTGCTGCGCGACTACTTGCCCGCTGGACAGGAGTTCGTCATCCGTAACCTGAACGCCATGGTTAATTCGCGACAGCGTGTGCAGGTTGTCTCCTCGATCATTTTGCTGGTGACTTCGTCGGGTGTCTTCCTGCCGCTCGAAGTTGCACTCAACCGCATCTGGCGCTTCGAGAACAACCGTTCTTACCTCGGAAATCAACTGATCTCGCTTGGATTAGCGCTTGCCTGCGGCGTGTTAGCGCTGCTCTCGATTGCCTTGACCGCTGTCCCGGTTGCGTTCATGGAGTTTCTGCTGCGCGGCTACGGCACGGGCCTGGTGCGCCTGGTGGGATTTTTGATGATGAAGATATTCGCCATCGCCGCCAGTATCGCCATCTTCTTCCTCATCTACTGGCTATTGCCGAACGGCAAAGTCCCGGCGCGGGCCGTGTTGCCCGCGGCTATCATCATGGGATTGCTCTCGGAAGTTTTAAAATATGCGTATATCCTGGCTCTGCCCTGGCTGAATTTTCAGGAAGTCTACGGCCCATTCGCGCTCTCCGTGAGCATGATGTTCTGGGCGTTCCTCTCAGGCTTGTTGCTTCTGGCAGGCGCCAATCTTTCGGCGGAAGAACACCTGCACCATACTCTGTAGCGCCTTCAGTGTCCTTCCGGACTGGTGGAAAGTACGATTCCGGTTACGGACTGGCGCAGCGCTTTAGCAAATACATTTCCATGGGCACGGTGGTACGAACTACCACACTCCAACCGCGCAGCGGCGGCATGGGAAAGCCCGGCAGTGCCGGGTAAAAATGCGAAAGATACGCAAGTCGCGGAGGGGACGGCACAGTTCTCACGCACACTCTTTCCACCCGCAAATATCAAAAGGCCGTCGGCGATTCGCAGACGGCCATTTCGCCAACTCGAACCAGAACGCGGACCGAGGGTTCCTGAGAGCTGACAGCCGAGAGCTGATAGCTGTTCTACTTCTTCTGCTCCCCAATCGAAAGCAATTCCACTTCAAAAATCAGCGTCTCCCCCGGACCGATGTCGCCCCCTGCTCCCCGGTCTCCATACGCCATATCCCCTGGGATAAACAACTGCCACTTCGATCCCACCGGCATCAACTGCAAAGCTTCCGTCCAACCCTTGATCACTCCGCCCACCGGAAACGATGTCGGCTCGCCGCGTTTGTACGAGCTGTCAAATTCCTTGCCGTTGAGCAGCGTCCCGCGATAGTTGCAGGTAACCGTGTCGCTCGCCGTCGGCTTCGGTCCCGTTCCCTCCTTCAGGATTTTGTACTGCAGGCCACTGGGCAGCGTCACCACTCCCTCTTTGCTCTTGTTGGCTGCCAGGAATGCTTCGCCTTCTTTCCGTGCTCCCGAACCTTGCTCATGCGCCTTCGCCTCCTGCTTGTTGCGAACGTCGCTCTGCAGTTGCGTAAGGGCAGCGCGCTCTTCATCTTCGGTGATTAACGCTTTGCTGCCGGCCAGAGCGTCCTTGAATCCCCGCGCCGCGATCGCCGGATCGACAGCCGTATTCACGCCCTGCCTCCGAAGATCTCCTCCGATCTTCATTCCCAAGGCGTAGCTCGCCTTTTCCTTCTGGGTCTTTAGCGTCAGCGCGGTTCCACTCTTTGAGGTCACCGGCGCCTTCTTAGCTGCCGGAGCCTTCTGTGTCTTGGCCGGAGTCGAAGCCGGTTGACTAGGTTGAACTGGGGGCGCCGGAGTCTGCTGCGCCGGGGCAATCCCCAGCAGCATCATCCCGGCCGCCAATAGTTGAAACACTATGGTCAGAGATTTTTGCATATGTTGGTATTGTCCCATTGCCAGCGAGAGATGGGCAAACCGCAAAGAATTCATATTTAAGCAGGGGTTACGAGAATTTCCTGTAATCCACAGGCGTTTGTGACATCGGTCACAGCTTTCATTGTTCTAATGCGACTACCCCGACCTGTTTCCCGGTTCCCTCCGAGCAGACGTCACATCTTGAGGTCTCCCCCATGTATGGGAGAAGTTGCACGTGTCTTGCTCGCGATTTTATTTCTGGCGCCGGGTTTGCTGCGCGGCCAGTCCGGTCGCGACAATCCTGTGCTCGACGTCGCCATCCCGCTTCCGCCGCGCATGGTTCAACCTCCGAGCATTGACTCGCTCCGGCCTGGCTTGCCCATAACGCCGCCGGGCACATTCGAGTTCCCCATACTCGCGCGCGCCGCCGGCACTATTTTTTCGGGCACCGTAACGGCTGTCGCGCGCCATGCGGCTAACAGCGGCCAGTCGGTAGAAACAGTCGCTATCACCTTTCACATTGAGAACGCCATTCGCGGAGCCACCCCGGGCGAAGATCTGACCATCTCGCAGTGGATTGGCCTGTGGTCGGGCGGTCAGCGCTATCGCGTCGGCGAACGCGTGCTTTTTTTTCCTTTATCCCCCGAGCAAGCTAGGCCTCACGAGTACCGTCGCCGGCGGGATGGGGCGTTTTACCATCGATTCGTGGGGCCGTGTCTTGCTTTCAGCACAACATCTTTCAGCCTTTCGAGCAGATACCGTCCGGTGCGGGAAGTCGCGTGCAAATTTCAGCGACTTTGCCTTGGCGGTACGGCGGGCCAGTGAGGAGGAGTGAGTGCAACCTGAAGAGGTGCCCCCGAAAACTCGAATGGCATTTACCACGCGCTCATTTCTTCTCAGGCTGGCCGTGGCGGCGATTGCGATTTTCTTCTTCCCAATAATTTGCCGCGCAGGTGGCCCAAATATGTCGCCGGCACTACTTACTTCGACCCGACCAGGGGCTTCCCCCACTAGAAAACGGCGCGTCGGGGAGCCTCCTGGTGCCCTCCACGACTCTTCAACAACTTGCACGGAAACTCAACGACTTAGCCACAGCCAAAATCCTAGAAAGTGAGCGCCTTATCCCGTCCCGGAAGGGACGTCTGAAAATAGCCCGGCGCTTCCAACGCCGGATTGCTCGCGTCGCGAAGCAGCCGCGTCCCAGAGGGACGCCTGAAATTCTGCCGCAGAGACTGCCGCCACGGTCTCAATCGTGCCTACGGCACGGCATTCCAAACCACGTCACGCTCCCGCTGTGAACGGGCGCGCTATTCTCAATGGTCCCTCCGGGACCATGACTCGCTGCGCTTCGTTGTATCCGCAACCCCACTCAATCTGTGCCGAAGCCCGAAGGCTTAGTTCTGAGGTCTGAGGAGAGGTCCGACGCCCGACGTCCGCTACTTCTTCGTCCATTGATCCACCCAATCATTCACCGCCTGGTACCACAGCCGCGAATTCTGCGGCTTCAGCACCCAATGGCCTTCGTCGGGGAAATACAGCATCTTCGACGGCACGCCTTCCATCTGCAGCGTGGTAAAGAGCTGAAAGCCCTCGCTCACATCGAGGCGGTAATCCCGCTGCCCGTGGATGACCAGCGTCGGCGTCTTGAAGTTCTTCGCGTACTGGTGCGGCGACCACTTCTCGTAACTGGCGCGGTTGTCGTAGGGAGCGCCTTTGAACTCCCAGTTGTTGAACCAGAGTTCTTCGGTGGTGCCCCAGGCGGACTCGGCGTTGAACATGCCATCGTGCGACACCAGGCACTTGAAGCGGTCGGTGTGGCCGAGGATCCAATTGATGGCGTATCCGCCGTAGCTAGCCCCCAGCGCGCACTCCCGGGACTTATCAATAAAACCATAATGCTGTTCTGCATAGTCAAGCCCCTTCATCAGGTCTTCAAACGGAGCGCCGCCCCAGTCGCCGTTGATGGCGTCGATGAACTTCTGCCCGTAGCCGGTCGACCCGTGGAAATTGATCATGATGACGACGTATCCGTTGGCGGCGAACAGTTCAGGATTCCAGCGAAAGCTCCAGTCATCCCCCCAAGCGCCCTGCGGCCCGCCGTGAATGAGGAACTTCACGGGATACTTCTTCGCAGGATCAAAGTTCGGCGGACGGACCAGGCAGCCTTCGACATCGTCGCCGTGAGCGCCGGTAAACCAGAAGGGTTCTGCCTTCGACATGCTGATTTGCGACAGCAATTGCTCGTTTATGCGAGTGACGGCCCAATCCTTGTTCAACGAACAGCTCTCCTTCCCACGGTCCACATCTCCGGTTTTTGCAGGACACCCGTCGCCGGCGGCATTCGCAGCATAGATTTCGTTCGGCGCGGCGATTGACATCCGGCTGAACACCAACGTCTTACTATCCGGCGTTATCGCCACATCGTCGTTGTATCCCGCGACGAGAGCACGTCGGGAATAGTTAGTCCCAGCTGTCGGCGCGGTGTCCACGACATAAATCAGGGAGTGACGTTCGTGCTCCGCACTGAAGTAGATCGTCGTCGAGTCAGGCGCCCAAACGTATGACCCAACCCACTGATCGAAACCCTCCGTTAGGTCCTTCTTCTCTCCCGTCTTACGGTCATCTAGCATCAGCCGGAAGCGGTCGCTCTCGTATCCCGGACGCTGCTGGGCGCGGTAGGCGAT
>PLEA01000518.1:10808-11137 GCA_003136335.1 Acidobacteriaceae bacterium
AAGGCGTAGTTGTCCTGCCCGCCGAGCGAAAACACTGGCGCGTCGTAGTCGCCGGGCGTGAGATCGCGAGGAACGGTCGCGAAGCGGCTAATACGATTAACGCCGCTAACGTTTTCTACGACGGTCATTGGCACCACGAAGATGTGACTTCGCTTACCTTCCTTGTATGCATTCCAGTGGCGGTAAAGCAAACGATCGAAGATTTGCGCTTTAACCTTGGATTTCTCCGCCGCGTCGAGTTTTTTTGCGTTGCATGCCTCGTCCGCGCACTCCGGATAAACATCCGAAGTGAATAAAATGTCCCTTCCATCGGGCGACCAGAGTTCGCC